>DATIMU010000084.1:0-5212 GCA_035475015.1 Acetobacteraceae bacterium | reverse complement strand
CCTTCGTCGTCGACTGTGGGGTTCCAGATAGATTGAGCACGATCCGACCAACGAACGCAGAAAGGTTGAAGCCCAGGCGTCGCATAGCCGAGATATCCGTTCACCGCAAACCGCCCGGCGCTTCACTTTCGCAGAATGTTTTGAAAAGCCTGGAAATGCGATGGCCTAACGTCCGAAAGGTCTATGTTTTCGATGGGAAGCTGCACTGGTGTGCCCGAGCCCTCCAGGTAGTGAAGGAGAGCTCCCACCGGCCCATCGACGATCGGCAGAGAGTCGGTTCCCGGCCCGTACAGTCCTTCCGTAGTGTTCGTCTGTAGGTCTGTCTTCGACGAATTCGGGATGTCGCGCTGCGCGATGAGTCGAACCACGCCGTTACCGAGAATGACATTCCTGGATCGGGGGTGATCTCTCCCGCGAAGTAGCACGGCATTGCCTTGTGAGTGCCAGGGATCGACGTCTCCATCGGGCAAGAACCGAAATGGCACCCGCACCGGATCGTCGATGCCGGCTAGGTCCGGTTCCGGCTCTCCATCCCAGTGGATGACGTAGGGAACAATCAGATCGCTCACGGTCAGCTTCCCGTCGGGGGACCAGGCCAGGCGGGAGTGAGGCGAGGATCGAAGGACGACGCTCCTGCCGGGGGGCGGGTGGCGACTTGCGCCAGATGGTCGGCCACCCAGCGGCCAAGGATGCGCCCGTT
This sequence comes from Acetobacteraceae bacterium, assembly GCA_035475015.1. Lineage (GTDB taxonomy): Bacteria > Pseudomonadota > Alphaproteobacteria > Acetobacterales > Acetobacteraceae > JAFKFI01. Next base: position 4,512 of record DATIMU010000084.1, on the reverse strand, counting down.
CATTATGATATTCCCGCCATCGCGCTTCTTCTCTGACGTTTCCTGCTGTCGGGCCGGTGCGGCATGCGGGGCTGAAACGTGATCCAGCGGGGCCGGCACCCAGGCGCGATGAGGTGCAGCCGGAGCGGCCGGCGCGTGGGACGAGTGACGGATGGCCGGCGACATCGCAGCGACAGCCGGCGGGACCGTGAAGGGAAATGCCGGTGAGGGTGCGGGCCCCACTGGCGCAGCGGATGTCGGGGATGCGGTTGGAGCGGCGGGACGCGTCGGTGTTAATGGCGGAGGTGGCAGCGGTGCGGCTGCTCGGACCTCGCGCGGGGCTTGCGGCAGCGGTGCGGGTGCGGCTGGACGCGAGGCGTTCGGCGGTGGGCCGAGCGGCGCGGTCTGGAGCGCCGGCGCGACTGGGCGTGGCGAGGCCGCGGCTGGCGCTTGCGCCGCCGGGGGTGGCGAAGGCGCGGCCGGCGGGGATAGCGTGGTCGGCCGTGGGGCCGGAGGCGACTGGGGCGCGACGGCGGGTGCCGGCGCGGATGACGGGCGGGGCTCCGGTGCCACGGCCTGAGGTGCGATCGGACGGGGCGCCGGCGTCGGTGCTGGCCCCGCGCGAGGGGCAGCCGGTGATAGTGGCGCGGGCGACGGTTCCTCGCGCCGGGGGGGCGCCGCGGCTGACGGGGGCGGCGCCGGCGCGGCAGGCGATGCGGGCGGGGGCGCGGGTTCGGCCGCCGGGGCCTCGGGCGCCGGCGATGGCGCGGGACGCGGGGCGGGCGGCTGAGCGGCGGGTTGGCCGGGCACGACCAGGCCGCCCGCGAGCTTCTGCAGCGCGACCAGGCCGGCGGCGGAGTGGGCGATCGCGGCGTCGAGGGCCGCGAGGTCGCGCCGGACCACCGCGAGGCCGGCGGAGACGCCGTTGTCGAGGGCGAGGCGGATGCCGATCTCGTAGGCGTCGATCATCGCAGCGCCTCCTTGATCGCATCGACAATGGTGCGGCCGACGCGCCGCGCGGCATCCTCGGCGCCGGCGGCACCCGCAGGCGCGAGGAACGGGCGCGGCGGGATCGTGCTTGTGCCGCGCTCCTGGTAGACCGCGACCGGATCGGCGGAACCGACCACCGCCTCGCTCTCGCTCGCCTGCGACGCGATGCTCGCTTGCAGCGCGCCGGTGCGGAGCCACGGCGTCACGTGGTCGGAACCGGGCGGATGCGAGAGCGAGTTGCGCACTGTGCCGGCGAGCTGGTCCGCTTCGGCGGCCAGCGCGCTGAGCTGCGCGGGGGCGAGGTCGATGCGCGCGAGCGCGTCGAGGAAGTGCTGCAGCCCGTCGATGCCGATCACGGCGTTTCCTTCCAGCAATGCGCTTGCCAGTCGAAGCTGCGGCCGTCGAGCGTGCCGATGACGACCACCCACGCGAGGCGTTCGTCGGCCGGCAGGCTGAAGGCGACGTCGAAGGGCACCCCGTTCTTGACCAGATAGAGGCTGTCGATCAGATCGGGGTGCCTGCTCAGTTTCCCGCGTCTTGCCTCATCTCGGCGAGCGAGGGCTCGGCGACGGCGGCCAGCGCCGTGGCGGCGGCGGCGATGCCGAGATCACCGAGGCGCGCGACCAGCGCCTCGATCTGCTGCTCGTTCGCTGGCATCGGCACGGGGATGTCGTCGATCGCCGTGACCGAGCAGGCGAGCAGCGCGACGCCGAGCCACGGGCCGTTCTGCGACAGCACCGGACCCGCCGCCTTGAACAGGCGCAGCTTGTCGAGCACCGTCATGCGACGCAGCGCGATCCGCCGCCCCTGCTCGTCCGTCACGGCGTGCGCCGCGACGGACGAGGCGATGATGGTTTCGGATGGAAGCATCAGACGCGCTTGCGCCGGGTGGCGAAGAAGTCCAGCTTCTGCTTGACGCTGCCCTCGCCCTTCCACGCGCCGGAGCTCGTCAGCTTGAACACCACGTTGTCGTACTGATAGGTCGAGGTGCTGCCGTCGATCTCGGTGACGTACTGATACAGCGTGCCCGGCGGGACGCGGCCGTCGGTGTAGTAGATATTCTCGGCGGCGGAGATGAAATCATCCACCGCCGAGTTGCCGCGCTCGATCTCGAAGCTGCCTTCCCAGCCTTTCGGCAGCTCGGCCGCCATCTGCGTGCCGTCGAGCCGGTCGACGCGGACCGGGTGCGTGATCTGCCGGCTCTCGAAGCCGGTGACGTGGGTGATATCGACGCGCCCGGTCGGACCCATGACCACGAGCTGGCAGTCGCGGCCGACGGAGAATGTGGTGGTGGCCATGTTCGCTCCTTAAGCCGGCTGTCCGGTGGGCAGGGTCTGACGGCTGACCTGCACAGTCTGGCCGCCCTCCATGTTGACGATGAATTTCTCGTTGATCGCCTGGTAGCGCACCTGCGCGTCCGACTGGACGTAGCCGAGATTGGTGCGGCTGTTCGGGTTGTTGCTGGTGTCGCAGATCACGTTGAATGGCAGCGTGCCGTCGGTGCTGCCGAGCAGGCCCTGACTCATCATGTTTTGCAGGAAGCTGAGCTGAGTTGCGCGCACGCGGCGGAACAGATCGGCGTTGATGACCTGGCCGACATACTGGCCCATGCCGGCGGCGAGCGTCGCGGCGATGTAGTTGGTCAGCCGTGTATAGTTGTCGCCGCTGGTCGCCGCATTCGACGAGGAGTTGTGACCACCGCGCACGCCCCAGAAGCTGCCGGCGGGCTGCGGGTTGGCGATCAGGTCGATGCCGGCGCCGAGCAGTGCGGCGAGCTCGGCGGAGGAATACGATGCGCTCTGGCCGGAGCCGGGAGAGCCCGATTTCTGGCTGCCGATAACACCGTAGAGCGGCTTGTTGAGGCTGGACTGCTCGGGCGAAAGATTGGCGAGGCGTCCGGCGACGAAGCCTTGCGGCGAGACCAGGCGCACCGAGCCGTTCGCCTGGTCGGACCACCACAGCCAGTCGCCGAACATCAGCTTCGCCGCGTAGCTGTCGAGGCCAACCGCGCGTTTCATGGCGACCGCCGCGTTGATCGTATCGCCCGCCGGACCGGCGATGATCATGTAGACGCCCTCGGAGAGACCGAAGCCCGCCTGCGTGGTCCATTGCGAGGGGTCGTCGCTGTCGGCCAACAGGCCGATGCTGCAACCCTGGCCGCGTAGCGCGTACATGCCAGTGCGCGGCGCGGTATCGGAGCCGACCAGGGTGGCCGCGTTGACGCCGCTCGCACCGTCGGAGCCGGGTGTGCCGGCGCCGAGTGTGGTGGTGAACGCAGCGACCGCATTGGTGGCGCCATTGGCATTGGCGACGACGAGCTGCGAGGGACCACGCTGCGGGCCGATGCCGGTGTTCACCGCCGCGGCGAGGGCCGCCCAGAACGCCGCCCCGGTTCCGGTGACGTTGTCGAACACTTCCGGCGCGAGACCGGGCAGCGAGATGGTGAGCCGCCAGCTGTTGGCGGCGCTGCCCGGCGTGAGCGCCAGCGCGATCTGGCTGCCGAGCGCGCCGGTGTAGAGGGCCGTGAAGGTAAAGGTGCTGGCGGTGAGCTGCACTTGCGCCGCCGTGTCGGTGCCGTCGGTGACACGCACGCAGCGGAACGCCTGGGCGCCCTGCTGCACAGCGGTCGCGACCTGCGTGCCCATGTCGAACCGACGCGGCATGACCGACCCGAAGATGCGCGCGTAGTCCGCCATCGTGCCGACCACGACCGGCTGGCCGACCGGCCCCCAGGCGGCGGTGCCGACCATCCCGATCACATTGGTCGGCACGCCGTTGAGCACGAGGTTCTGCGGCGGCACGATCTGCACGTAGAGATCCGGCACCACCAGCGCCGTCGTGTTGATGCTGCCCTGCTGAACGATCGGCATGGCTCAGCCCTCCTTCGTTGCGGACGTAACGACACGCACGACGGAGGCCGCGTGCTCGCCCTTGAGGATTTCGGCGATCCGCGCCGGGTCGGCGACGACGTCGCCGCGAGTGAGGCCGCCGAACGGCCTCACCACGACAAGATGCATGTCCATGAAAGCTCCCAGAAATTCAGCCCGTGGGGGTTCAGCCGATGATGTCGGTGGTGTTCACCGTGCCGGTGCCGAACAGCATGAGCGGCTGCACGGCGAGGATGGTCGTGGCGTATTCGACGTCGTAGAGCAGGTCGCGCCGGTACAGCGCGGCGTCCTGCGATTGGTCGAGCGTGGCGCCGCCGGCGTAGACCAGCCGCCCCTGCGTGCCGTCGGGCAGGGCGATGAAGCGCAGCGACGCGAGGGCGGTGTCGATGGCGGCGGCGACCGTGTCGCGCACCGTAGGATCGTTGCACCAGCTGATGACGCTGAACCGCTGGCTCTGCCGGCGAATTTGCTTCAGCGAGGCCGCGTCCGCGACGACGCGGCCGATCACGCCGTAGGCGCCGGGCAGCGTGAGCGTGACGCCGGTGAGCTGCACGAGGAAATCGGCGCGCGCCTGGACGGCGAGGTTGGCGGCGACCACCGCCGGGGTATCGTTCGGCTGGGTGCGGTAGACGTAGCTGTGGCCCATCGCGGCGAT
>DATIMU010000083.1:0-10645 GCA_035475015.1 Acetobacteraceae bacterium | reverse complement strand
GAGCAAAGGGTCGGTTTCGTTCAGGTTTTCGCCGGCGAAATAGGCCCGCGTGACCAGGCCGCGCAGTAGGCCGCGGGCAAAGACCTGGATGGCGATATGCGGCGCTTGCGTGGCGTTGCCGCGACCGGGGACCGGGCCGGGCCTCAGCGTGGCAAATCGAAACATGCCGTTCTGGTCGGTGCCGCAGCGGCCGAACCCGGGGAAAGTGTCGTCCGCCGGCGGATCGGCCTGCCAGATCTCGACGCAGGCATCCGCGACCGGCACGCCGGCGCCGTCCTGCACGCGGCCGATCAGCGTGATCCGCTCGCCGGACGCGCCGAAGCGGGTGAGGTCGGCCCAGTCCTTGTCCTCGAGCAGGTGCCAGAACGGCCCGATGGTCTGGCTGGCGGTCGCGGTCGCCATGTCAGCTTTTCTCCATCGGGGTCGCTGGGCGGCCGCGCAGCACCACGTCGAAGCGGTAGCCGAGCGCCCAATCCTCCCGACCGATGCTGAAGTCGAGGCTCGCGACGAGCCGCTGACGCGCGGCTTCGTCCGGCACCGCCTGGAACACCGGGTCGTGCGGCAACAGTGGATCGCCCTCGAAATACATCTGGGTAATCAGCCGGGTCGCGAAGGCCGGCCCGAAATAGGAAAAATGGATGTGGTTCGGCCGCCACGCATTGGCGTGGTTGGCCCACGGATAAGCGCCCGGGCGGATGGTGACGAAGCGGTAGCGGCCTTCGGCGTCGGTGAACACCCGCCCCGCACCTCGGAAGTTCTCGTCCATCGGCGCGTCATGGGTGTCGCCGGGATGCTGGTAGCGGCCGGCGCAATTGGCCTGCCAGATTTCCACCATCGTGTCCGGCACCGGCCGGCCATCCTCGTCGGTGATGGTGCCGGCGACGATGATGCGCTCGCCCAAGGCCGGCTTGCCGTCGGCCACGCTGAGATCGGCGATCGGCGGGAAGCGGGCCGCCGTGAAGCGCGGGCCGGTGGTCTCGGTGATGGTGTGGGGCAGGGCCTGCGGCGGTCGGCTCGGGTGCCGCGCGCCGGTGCTGCGGTACGCGCTCGCGTCGAACGGCGGCTGGGTGCCGGGAGCGTAGGGGCGAAACGGGACGGGGTCGGCCATGTCAGGTTCTCCCGACGGCGATCATGGACGGCGGACCATCACACGCGTGCGGCGAGGACGCAACGCGCCCAGAAAAGGGACGCAGAGCAGGGGCGGATCAGCTCCAGCGCGCCCGCTCGCCGATCAGGAACAGGCCGCGCGCCGCCGCCTCGCCGTCGCTCACGATCGGTCGCCCACGACAGGCCGTGATGGCGCGGGCATAGAGTGCCACGAGCTCCGTCGGGCCGATCAGATCCACCGCCGCCCCGCGCGGCACCGCCTCGCGCACTTCGTGGCCGATCAGCAGCCCGGAGAGATAGGCCGGCGCCGCGCCCTCGCTGAGCCGCCCGGCGAGCCCCAGCGCGCGGACGCCGAACAGATGGTGCAGCAGGCCGCCGGCATCGGCGGAGCGCGCGAGGCCTTGGTCGAAGGCCTGCAAATCCGTCGGTCCGTCGCGCGTCATGCGGCCGAGCGAGGCGGAAACGCGCAGCGCGGCGTGCGCCTCGCCGGTCATCCAGGTCACGAAACCGGCGATCCGGCCGCCCTCGATCCGCGCCCATCGCGAGCGCGGGCCGGGCAGGCACAGGATGCCGCGCTCGCCCACGGCCGCCAGCCCGCGCTCATCCATCGCGGCGATACCGCCGACGAACTGCGTCTCCTCGCCGCGCATCACCTCGGGCACGCCGCCCTCGTCGGTGGTGGCGAGGCCGGGCACGAGCTTCACCTGCGCCCAGCCGAACGGCACCGGCACCAGCGCGTCGGCGAGCTCGGCGGCGCCGGCGGGGCAGGCGAGATAGGGGGCGGCGATCCAGCCGCCGCGGCCGCCGATCGGGCCGGCGAGCAGCACCCGGTCCTCGCCGGCGGCGAGCCAGGGGCCGATCTCCTCGCGCAGCGTGTCGGCAAAGCGGCCGTCCTGCACGCGCTGCATCCCGCGCGGGCTAGATTTGCGGTCGCGGATGGTGCCGTCCGCCCCCAGCCGGAATGCCCGCAAGCTGGTCTCGGTCCACTCGACGCCGATCATGGTCTGCCCCCGCTATCCCTCGTCCGTCGCCAGCAATGCCGCGTTGCCGCCGGCCGCCGCCGTGTTGACGGAGACCGACCGTTCCTCCGCGTAGCGAAAAAGCGTGATCGGTCCCCCCGCCTTCGGCCCCGTGCCCGAAAGCCCCCGGCCGCCGAAGGGTTGCACCCCGATCGTGGCGCCGATCTGATTGCGGTTCACATAGGCATTGCCGACACGCAGACGCCGCACGATCCGCTGCTGCACCGTCTCGATGCGCGAATGCACCCCGAGCGTCAGCCCGTAGCCGGTGCCTTCGATGGCATCGAGCACAACATCCAGCCGATCCGCCGCGTAGCGCACGACGTGCAGCACCGGCCCGAAGATTTCTTTTTGGAGGGCCGCCACGTTGTCGAGTGCGAAGGCGCGGGGGGCGAAGAAGCTGCCGTGTTCCGTGCCGTGGGGCAGGCTCAGGGCGAACAGCGGTTTGCCCATGCCGGCCGCGTAGGTCTCCAGCGCCGCGCGGGCTGCGTCGTCGATCACCGGGCCGACATCGGTCGCTGGATCGAGCGGATCGCCGATCGCCAGCGTCTCGGCGGCACCGTGCAGCATCCGCAGCAGGCGGTCGGCGATCTCCTCCTGCACGCAGAGCAGCCGCAGCGCCGAGCAGCGCTGTCCCGCCGAGCCGAAGGCGCTGGCCAGCGCGTCGGCAACCACCTGCTCGGGCAGCGCCGAGCTGTCGACGATCATCGCGTTGACCCCGCCGGTCTCGGCGATCAGCGGCACCAGAGGCCCTGGCCGGGCTGCGAGCGCGCGGGCGATGCCCTGCGCGGTGTCGGTGCCGCCGGTGAAGGCGACGCCCGCGATGCGCGGATCACTCACCAGCGCCGCGCCGATTTTTCCATCGCCGGGCAGCAAGTGCAGCATGCCGCGCGGCACGCCCGCCGCGTGCAGCAGCTCGACGGCGCGGATGGCGACCAGCGGCGTCTGCTCGGCCGGCTTGGCGGCGACGGCGTTGCCGGCGGCGAGTGCCGCGGCCACCTGACCGGTGAAGATCGCCAGCGGAAAATTCCACGGCGAGATACAAGCAAACACGCCGCGTCCGCCGAGCGACCAGGTGTTGCGCTCGCCCGTAGGTCCCGCCAGCTCGCGCGGCGCGCCGAACTGCTCGCGGGCGCGGGCGGCATACCAGCGGCAGGCATCCGTAGCCTCACGGACTTCCGCTATCCCATCCAGCAGCGTCTTGCCGCCCTCGCGGGCCAGCAGGAACAGCAGCTCGTCGCGCGCCGCCTCGATGCGGTTCGCCGCGCGATCCAGCACGTCGGCCCGATGCGCGCCGCCGGCTTCGTCCCAGGCGCGCCAATGCCGCGTGAGGGTGCGCAGCGCCGCGTCCAGTTCCGCGCCGGTCGCGTCGCTCACTGAGCCCACGACGATGCGCCGGTCGGCGGGGTTGCGAACCTCGTGCGCCGGACCCGCCTCCGCGATCCGTCGCTCGCGCGTGGCCACCTCGTGGATCGCCGTCAGGACGCCCGGCGCGACGCCGCGATCTCCGAGGTCGAGCCCGGCCGAGTTCTGTCGGTCAGGGAAATTGTCGCAGGGCAAGGGGATGCGCGGATTGGGCTCGCCGCCGACCGCCCGCATTCGCGCCGTGGGGTCGGCGATGATCGCGTCCTCGGGCACCGATGGATCGACCAGCCGGTGCACGAAGCTGGTGTTGGCGCCGTTCTCCAGCAGCCGGCGCACGAGATAGGCGAGCAAATCCTCGTGCGTGCCCACCGGCGCGTAGACCCGCACCGGGCTCGCCGCTCCGACGACGCCCTCGTACAGCGCCTCGCCCATCCCGTGCAGACGTTGCAGCTCGAATTCCCTTCCCATGCCGAGCTCCAGCACGCTGGCGAGGCTGTGGGCGTTGTGCGTGGCGAAGGCCGGATACAGCGTGTCGCGATGCCCGAGCATTCGTCCGGCGCAGGCGAGCCAGCTCACGTCGGTCGCCGCCTTGCGGGTGAACACCGGATAATTGGAGAAGCCCTGCACCTGGGCGAGCTTGATCTCGGTGTCCCAGTAGGCGCCCTTCACCAGCCGCGCCGGGATGCGATGGCCGGTGCGCGCGCCGAGGGCGGCCGTCCAGTCCACCACCGCGATGGCGCGCTTCTGATACGCCTGGATTGCCAGGCCGAGGCCGTCCCAGCCGACGAGGGCAGGGTCGGCGAGGACGGCGGCAAGGACGTCGAGGCTGATCTCCAGCCGGTCGGCCTCCTCGGCGTCGACCGTCAGCCCGATGTCCGCCGCCTTGGCGTCGAGTGCCAACGCCCGCAGCGCGTCGATCAGCGCGGGAACGCAGCGCGCCGCCTGCAACGGCTCGTAGCGCGGGTGCAGCGCGGAGAGCTTTACGGATATTCCCGGCCCCTCGACCGGCCCGCGTCCGGCGCTGGCGTGACCGATGGCGCCGATCGCGTGCCGGTAGGAGCGCATGTAGCGCGCCGCATCGCCAGCGGTGCGGGCAGCCTCGCCGAGCATGTCGAAGCTGTAGCGCCACCGCCGTCCCTCGATGGTCGCGGCACGGGCCAGCGCCTCGCCGATGCTCCGCCCCATCACGAACTGCCGCGCCAGCACGCCCATGCCGCGACGCAGCGCGGTGCGGATCACCGGCTCGCCCATCCGCCGCACCACGCGCCGGATCGCGGCGGCGACGCCGGCCGGATCGGCCTCGCGGTGCAGCACCCGGCCGGTCAGCATGAAGGCCCAGGCCGAGGCGTTAACCGTCAGACTCTCGGCGCGGCCGAGATGCGCCTGCCAATCGGCGGCGGCGATGCGGTCCTCGATCAGCGCGTCGGCGGTGGCGGCGTCGGGGATGCGGAGGAGAGCTTCGGCGAGGCATAGCAGGGCCACGCCCTCCGAGGTGCCGAGCCCGTATTCCATCAGGAAATCCGTGACGTCGGCGCCCGGCCGGTGCGCCGCGCGGGCGGCGCGGACCAGGGCGCGGGCGCGGGGCTCGACGCGGGCGGCGATCTCGGGCGGCAGCGTCGCGGCGCGCAGCAGCGGCGCGATCGCCTCCGGCTCCGGCGCCCGGTGCAGGCGGCGCAGCGCCGTCCGGTCGTCTGTGGCGATCGCGGTGTCGGGCATGGGCAGAGCCTACACGATCCGGCGGGCGCGGGGTTGCCTCGCGGGGCGCATCGTTCGACGATCGGGAAAAGGCCGCCGGGAGCGTTCCATGCAGTACACGCCATCGCCGCACGTCACGCAGAACTGGCAGCTCGCCAAACCCGGTGCGCGCGGGCGGCGCGGCATCGTGGTCTCGCAGGCCGGGAGTGCCGCCGAGGCGGGTGTCGCCATCCTTGACGCCGGCGGCAACGCGGTGGACGCGGCGGTCGGCACCGCGTTGGCCCTGGCGGCGGTGGAGCCCTGGAACTCCGGCCTCGGTGGTATCGGCTTCGCGCTGGTGCATCCCGCCGGCGAACGCCGCGCCGAGGTGGTGGATTTCGGCCCCGTGGCGCCACGCGGTCTCGACCCATCACGCTTCAAGCTCACCGGGCGGCAGAAGAAAGACCTGTTCCCCTGGCCGGAGGTCGAGGGCGACACCAACGTGCACGGCCCGCTCTCCTTCGCCATTCCCTCGGCCGTCGCCGGCTATGCCTCGATGCACGAGCGCTGGGGGCGGCTGCCTTTGGCGGAAATCATCGCGCCGGCCATCGCGCTGGCACGCCGGGGATTGCCGCAGGATTGGTACACCACGCTCAAGGTCGCCAGCTCCGCCGCGGTCCTGCGGCTCTATCCGGAGAGCGCCCGCATCTACCTGCCGGACGGCCTGCCGCCGGTAGCGCCGTATCAGGGGACGCCGGGGTTCTTCCGGCTGGGCCGGCTGGCCGAGACGCTGGAGCAGTTGCAGCGGGCGGGCTTGCGCGACTTCTACCAGGGCGAGGTCGCGGCCAGCCTGTCCGCCGACATCGCGGCGATGGAAGGCATCCTCTCGGTCGAGGATCTGCGCGAATGTCAGGCGCGCACCCGGCCAGCGACGGAAGTTCCCTTCGCCGGGCGCACGCTGCAACTCACCGGCGGCCTGACAGCGGCGCCGACGCTGGCGCGGGTGCTCGAAGGGTTGGCCTCGGCGCCGGTCGGCGCGCGGCCCGACGCGGCGTGGTTCGTCGCCCTGACGCGGGCGCTGAAGGCGGCCTATGTCGAGCGCCTGGCCGGACTGGGCGAGGCGGAACCCCGGGCAGCGGAAAGCTGCACCACGCACCTGACGGCGTGCGACGCCGACGGCATGACGGTGGCCGTGACCAGCACGTTGCTGTCCTCGATGGGCAGCCGCGTCGTGCTGCCTGGGACGGGCGTGCTGCTCAACAACGGTGTGATGTGGTTCGACCCGAGCCCCGGCCAGCCCAACTCGGTGGCACCCGGCAAGCGGCCCCTGACCAACATGCTGCCGGTGATCCTGAAGGATGGCGACCGCCCCTGGATTGCCGCCGGCGCCTCCGGCGGGCGGCGCATCATGGCTTCGGTGCTGCAGGTCCTCGCTTTCGCCGCCCAGTTCGGAATGGATCTGGAAGCCGCCGCGCACCACCCGCGCGTCGACGTCTCGGACCCCGGCGGCGTCAACGCGGACCGCCGCTTACCGCCCGAGGTGATCTCGGCGCTGCAGGCCGACGGCCCCACGGAGATTGTCGAGCACGGCGTCATGCCGATCAACTTCGCCTGCCCGAACATGGTCATGCTGGCCGCCGACGGGACGCGGACCGGCATAAGCGATGCCGCCTCGCCCTGGTCGGCGGCCGTGGCACAGGGTTGACGTCTGCCGGCCCCTCCTTGGGGGGCGGGTTCGCTTGGCGCACCGCCCCATGATAGGATCGCGGGACCCCGGACCGGAGACAACAACACCCATGCGGCAGCTTCCCCCGAAGGATTTCAGCGTGTCCCGCTTCTTCGAGGGCATCTACACGTTCCAGGGCTGGGAGATTTTTCCGGGCCATAGGACCAACGGCAAGGACGTGGTGGCTCTGATGCGGGACATGGGGGTTCCGGCCGACCTGCGGGGCAAGCGGGTTCTCGATATCGCGCCCTGGAACGGCTTCTTCACGTTCGAGTGCATCAGGCGAGGCGCGGCCGAAGTGGTTTCCCTGGGGCCCGACGATCCCGAGAAGACCGGGTACTACAAGGTTCGCGACCTGCTGGAAGTCAGTAACTGCAAATACGTCCGAGCGAGCGTCTATGACCTGTCGCCCGCGGTCCACGGCGTCTTCGATGTCGTCCTGTTCCTCGGCCTCATCTACCATCTGCGCCACCCATTGCTGGCGCTGGACAAGATCCACGACGTCGCGGGCAAGGATCTGTACGTCGACACGCCCATCATGGACCGAATGGTCTTCGACAAGACCATTTCCGACGAGCTCAAGAACCAGATTCTCGATTCCGGTCGGGTCGTCCATGAACTCCCGCTCGCTTATTTCACCAAGGGTGCCGAGACGGGCGACGATTACAATTGGTTCATTCCGAACAGCCGTGCCTTCCATGACTGGGTCGAGTCGTCGGGGTTCACGATCCGGCGTTCTGGCGACGACGGGGGAGGCTGGGCCTGGCTGGCCGCCGAAAAGGGCCAGCGGCTGTTTACCGTCGGCATCGAAGGGTTCAATCCGGGGACGGTGACATTTGGCTCGAACAACTGAGCGCGTTCCGCAGGCCCGCCGCTGGTGATGCGCCGACGAGGGATTTGGGACGGCTTCGCTCGGGTACGAGCACTCGCGGGCGGCACCATGAGCAAGACCACCGAAGAGGCAGCGCCGAGTCCCGGCAACGGGAATACCCTCCTGCGCACGCTGGATCGGCTGGGACTGGCGCGGATCGTCGAGGATGGCGCTCGGCACGACGTCGTGGTCGTCAGATGCAAGGCGTCCGTCGGCGACGATCTCCCCGACGCGCTCCGGGCGGTGGCTGCGCTCGACATCGACTGCCCCGGACCCGACCGGACGACGCTCCCCTGCATGGACGCCAGCCAGGACCTCGTCATCGCGGATGGCGTGCTTGAGCGGCTATCCGATTATCGGGCGTCGATCGCGGATTGGTTTCGCGTGCTGCGCGTCGGCGGCCACCTTGTCCTGTCGGTGCCGCACCAATTCTTGTACGAGCGCAAGCTGTTGCCGCCATCGCGCTGGAACACCGCCCATAGGCGCTTTTACACGGCCTCGACGCTTCTGTCGGAAGTCGAAGAGGCGCTCGATCCGCTCTCCTACCGTGTCCGCATCCTGGAGGAGAACGACCAGGATTTCGACTACGCGGTGCCGCCCGACGAGGAAGCCGTCGGATGTGGCGAGCTTCTGTTGGCGCTCGAGCGGATCGCCCGCCCAGCCTATGCCGACAAGGTTTTGGACGAGCGCTCGGAGGATCGCGCCACGGGTCGGTTCGTCCGTGTGCCGGGACAGGCCCCATCGGAGCCGGTGGTCGCGATCGAGACGGCGGCCAAGCCGCCCCAACGCATTCTCGTGCTGAAGGTCGACCATCGCGGCGACTTCATCATGGGGCGTCCGGCGATGGAATTGTTGCGCCGCGCGTTTCCGACCTCTCACCTCGCGCTGGTCTGCGGCCCGTGGAACCGGGCCGAGGCCGAGCAACTCGGGCTGTTCGACGAGGTGATCGAATTCTCGTTCTTCCCCGAGATCGCCAGCCACGTCACCGACATCGCGACCGAGGAGGAGCGCGTGATCCTGTTCGCCCGGGAGATGGCGGGGCGCAGCTACGATCTGGCGATCGATCTTCGGGTCGACCAGGACACACGGCGTCTGCTGACCGTGGTGGCGGCCGACCACCGGGCGGGCTTCGGCACGGGGGATCGTTTTCAGTTTCTCGACATCGCGCTTCCGTTCATCAACCCGACGATCAGCGGTCGCGCCGAACAGCGGCTCATCATGCCGGACCGCTTCACGACGCTGGTCGGGCGACACGACGGGTTCGCCATCGTCTGTCCCGAGGACCGGTCCGGGATGGCGCATGGCGACCGGCTGATCTATGGGCCGTATGCCGATTTCGAGCCGGGTGACTGGACCCTCGAAATCATCATCGAGCCGCTCGAGAGCGATTTCAACCTGACCTACGACGTATCCTCGGATGTCGGAAGCAACGTCGTCGGGGTCGGTCTGCTGCCGGTCCGGCATGGCGTGCGCCCAAGGATCGCCCTGCATCTCGACGAGGCGCTGAAGGGTGTCGAAATCCGGATTTCCGTGGGGCCGTCGAACGAGGTCCGCCCCTTCCGCTTCCTCGGCTGCCGGGTGTCCAAGCGGGGCACCTTTCCGGCGCTGCATCAGCAGGAGTTGCTGGTGCTGCTGGCGTCCCTGGTCGCTCACCGGATGCGCTTCCCCTACCAGACACTCGACGCCGCGACGCGGCAGCCCGTGCCATGAGTGTCGCGATCGTCATCGCCCCATTGTCGAACGACACGCTGCGGGACTGGCCGCTGACGCATTTCGAGCGGCTTGCCCGGCTCTGCGTCGACCGCCTCGATGCCAGGATCGACTGTGTCGGCATCCGGGCGCAGCGGGTCGCGGTCAACCAGATCGTGCGCAATTTTCCGCCCGACCGGGTGCGCAACCTGTGCGGCACGATGGCCTGGGCCGATACCGCCGGGCTGCTCCGATCCGCCTCCTGCGTGGTCGCCAACAATTCCGGGATCGCGCATCTCGCCGCCGGGCTCGGCGTGCCGACCGTGTGCGTGTTCGGCGCGTCACACAATCCGTACGAATGGATGGCGCGCGGGCCGCTCGTGACCACCGTGCACCGGCGGACCGGCTGCGCCCCCTGTGCCTTCGGCTCTCTTGCCGAATGTCCGTTCGACAAGCGATGCCTGCGCGAGATCGCTCCCGAGACAGTGTTCGAGGCGGTGCGCCGCGCTTGCGCGGCGGCGGATGCCACGGTTCAGGGTTCCCCTGCCGCCGCGTAGCGGTCATTCTCCGGCGATGCCCACCTCCGACCCCGCCCTGATGTCGGCCGAGACCCTGCTCGGCCACTACGCCCGCCGCACGCTGAGCCCGGTGGAGGCGCTGCAAGCCGTCACCGAGCGGGTCGCGCGGCTCAACCCGTCGCTCAACGCCTTCGCGGTGCTGAACCCGCAGGCGCTGGTCGCGGCGGGCGAGAGTGCCGCGCGCTGGAACGCCGGACGGCCGCTCGGCCTGCTCGACGGCGTGCCCTGCACGGTGAAGGATCTCGTCGATCTCGCCGGCTTCCCGACCCGTCGCGGCAGCCGGCTGACCGACCCCGCGCCCGCCGCCGAGGACGCGCCGATGGTGGCCGGGCTGCGTGCCGAGGGTGCCGTGATCCTCGGCAAGACCACCACCACCGAGTTCGGCTGGAAGTCGCCGGGCGACTGCCCGCTGCACGGCATCACGCGCAACCCGTGGAATTCTGCCCATACGCCCGGCGGCTCGTCGTCGGGGGCAGGGGCGGCGGGGGCGGCGTGCTTCGGGCCGCTGCATATCGGCACCGACGCCGGCGGCTCGGTCCGCATCCCGGCGGCGTGGTGCGGGCTGGTCGGGCTCAAGCCGAGCTTCGGGCGCATCCCGCAATGGCCGGCGGGCGCG
>DATIMU010000082.1:0-1775 GCA_035475015.1 Acetobacteraceae bacterium | reverse complement strand
TGTCGCCGAGCCGCTCGATCGCCTCCTCGCGGCTCGGCTTCTCGTCGGCGTGGCGCCACAGCTCGAAGCCCATCACATGCGCCTCGGACAGATCGCGCGCCTTCTTGACGTTCAGCTCCACGACCCCGGCGCGGATGTTGGTGCCGCCGATATCGACCGCGAGGACGCTGTCATGCCCGGAAAAGATCCAGGCCGGTGCCAGATGGATCGCGCCGATCAGCCCGGCTTCGTCGGGATGATGACGGATCGGCCGCAGCTCGACCTCATGGCCGTGCTCCCCCTTGAGCAGCACGCCGGCCCGGCCGATCGCCAGTTCGCCGATGCGACCGGAGCGCAGGCCGCCTCCGATCGCGATGCGCTGCGTGCCGCGCCAGCCCTTGAGGCGCAGGAAACGGCGGATAACGCCGGCTAGTTCCTGCGCAAACTCCTCGATCGCGCTGTGAACCAGGCCCGCCGCCTCGCCGTCGCCATCTACCAGCAGCTTGTCGAGCTTCTTCTTGCCGATCTCCTCGGTCGGCGTCTCGCCGAGCGGGTCCTCGCCGACCTTGCGCAGACGCTCGCGCCAATCGTCCACGATGGCCTGGAAGGCGCGCTTGCTGGCGCGGTCGCCGACGAACCCCTCCGTGTCGCGCAGCTCGGCGTTGTAGGTGTCGACCAGAACGGAGGCGAGTTGCCCGGCGCCGTGGCCGGCGAGCGGGGTGGAATTCGTGGCTGGCTGGTCGGGCATTGGCGATTGGGCTCCGTGCAGTGGCTTGGCTCAACGCCGATCGGTTCGGATGTTTCCGCCCGAGCGTGACTATTGCCATCCGCTGCGCGGATCGCAACAATACGGGACCGGTTCCGACCAGGGCTCGGCTGATCGGCGGTCGGTGGGGGGTGCCAATGGCGGCCCATTTCCTGCCCGTCCACGCGACGAACACGACGCCCCGGCCGGATGCCGCCGCGCCGGCCGCGGCCGCCTACGGCACCGTGATCCTCTGCTGGCTGCTCTCGGCCGGCGTCTACATCGCCGCCAAATGGGCGCAGGCGGACATGCCGCCCTGGGCGCTCGGCTTCTGGCGTCCGGCGATCGCCGGGCTGCTGCTGTTGCCGGCGGTGCGCGGCCATTATGCCGCGATGGGCGCCGTGCTGCGGAGCCGCGCGCCGATGCTGC
The DNA here is from genome assembly GCA_035475015.1 of Acetobacteraceae bacterium. GTDB lineage: Bacteria > Pseudomonadota > Alphaproteobacteria > Acetobacterales > Acetobacteraceae > JAFKFI01. The sequence goes on along the minus strand of DATIMU010000082.1, from coordinate 622 downwards.
TGCTGGTCGGCGGCATCGGGCTCGGGATGTCGCCGGGCCTCATCTATGTCGGCCTGCAGACCACCACCGCGGTCAACGCCGGGCTCATCATGGCGCTCATGCCGATCGTAACGATGATCCTGGCCCGCTTCGTGCTCCGCGAGGCGATGGGCGTATTGCAGGCGGCGGGTGCCGCCACCGCGCTCGCTGGGATGGTGGTGATCGTGGCCCAGGGCGATCTCGCGGCGCTCGCCAGCCTGCGGTTCAATCCGGGAGAGCTATGGATCGTGGCCTCGGCACTGGGCTTTGCGCTCTATAGCGTGCTGCTCCGCCGCGCGAACTTCGCGCTCGAACGGCTGCCGCTGCTGCTCCTGCTGCTCGGCGCGGCCACCCTGACGGCGCTGCCGTTCTACATCTGGGAGATGCTGCACGACGAGCGGACCGCGCTCAATACCAACGGGCTGCTCGCGCTGGCCTATGTCGCCGCCCCCGGCGGCGCGCTGATGTACTACCTATTCAACTGGAGCATCGATGCGTTCGGCGCGGCCCGCGCCGGCGTTTTTCTCTATCTGCAGACCGTGTTCATCGCGGTGCTCGCCTACCTGCTGCTGGGCGAGCGGCTGCACCGCTACGATTTCGGCGG
>DATIMU010000081.1:0-6235 GCA_035475015.1 Acetobacteraceae bacterium | reverse complement strand
CACCGGATCGGCCCGCAGCGCGCTGACCACCGCGGGGGCGGCGCGCAACGCCGGGGCGTGGTCGGGGCGCGAGGCGGCTTCGCGCGCCGCCTGACGGAGTGCCGCCAGCCCCGCCGCGTGCGGGCCGGAGAGGAGTTCGTGCAGTGGCGGATGGACGCGCGGCCGCACGATCTCGGCAAGGCCGAGGGCGGTGAAGCCGAGGAACCGCGGTCGCAGCGGATCGTGCGCAAGCAATTCGGCAAGGGAGGGGCCGAGCGTCAGGCGTCGGCGCGGCGACAGACCGGCGAGATCGACCAGGATCGCGCCGGACAGATTGCGCAGCCTGATCTGGTCCGCGATGGCGGGCAGGATCTCGTGGTTGAACGCGAGCTGCGCCGCCGCCTTGCCCTGCCCCGTGGCCGAGGCCCCGCCGGTGTCGGCGTCGATCGCGACCAGCGCCGAGGTCGGCTCGATGTGCAGGCGCCCGCCCGACGGAAGGGCGATCTCGCGCAGGCCCAGCCCCTCGATCGCTGCTTCGACCGCGTCGTCGGGCGGCTCGCGGGTCGCGCCGACGCGATCGCCGAGGCGTGGCCGCAGCAGGGCGGCGAGCGCCGGATCGTCGGCCAGGATCGCCGCCTCGGGATAGCGGGCGCCCATGATCTCGATCGCGCCGGGGCCACCGCGCAGCAGGGCGGGCGGGCCGCTGCCCACGGATTGCCGGTCAATGTCGGAAAGCTTCGCGCTGAGGCGCGGACCCTTGCCGCCCTGGGCGGAGCGAGTGACGCGCACCCCGAGGATGGTGCCCTCGCTGGCGTCCTTGCCCCCCGCGCTGTCCGGCAGGAAGCCCTCGGCACCGCCGGGCAGGGCGACGAAGCAGCCCGCCATCGCGGGAACCCGCGCGCTGACCCGTCCGCGCAGCAGGTCGCCGACCCCATCAGGGGCGCCGGGCCGCCAGATCGCGTAATCGAGCAATTCGCCGCCGCGTACCACCGCGGCCCGGACCTCGCCCGGACTGGACAGGGCGAGAATACGGATTGTCACGGCATCGGCCACCCCAGGCCGCGCAGCAGCTGGGCGGTCTCGAACAGCGGCAATCCGACGACGTTGAAGTAGCTGCCCGAGATGAAGCGGATGAAGGAAGCGGCCCGGCCCTGGATCGCGTAGCCGCCCGCCTTGCCCTGCCACTCGCCGCTGTCGAGGTACCACTGCTTCTGCGGCCCGGTGAGCCTCGCGAAGCCCACCACGCTTTCCACCACCCGTTCCGACCGCTTGCCGCCGGGCGCGGTGAGAACGACGGCCGTGATGACGCGGTGCCGCCGGCCGGAAAGGAGGTTCATGCAGGATAATGCCTGCTCCGGCGTTTCCGCCTTCGGCAGCATCCTTCGTCCCGCGGCGACGACGGTGTCGGCGGCCAGGACGAAGCCATCTGGCTCGGTTACGGCTGCGGCCTTGGCGCGCGCCAGCCGCTCGGCGCAGTGCCGGGGCAGTTCGGCGGGGAGCGGGCTCTCGTCGATCCCGGGATTGAGGATACGGTCCGGCGTGATGCCGATCCGTTCCAGCAGCACGTATCGCTGTGGGCTGGCCGACGCCAGGATCAGCCGCGGTCGGGTCGGTCCGGCCGCTTCAATCGGCCCGGCTACTTGAATCGGAACGTGATCCGGCCCTTGCTCAGGTCGTAGGGGGTCATCTCGACGTTCACGCGGTCCCCGGCCAGGACGCGGATGCGGTTCTTGCGCATCTTGCCGCTGGTGTGCGCCAGGATGGTGTGCTCGTTGTCCAGCTTCACCCGGAACATGGCGTTGGGCAGAAGCTCCATCACCATGCCGCTGAATTCGATCATGTCTTCTTTCGACATCAGGCCTCGTTCTGTTGAGTGATTGTCGCGCCGGAACATGATGCTCCGGGCAAGCCGGGTCAAGCAGGGCGGGTCACGTGAGCTTCCGGTCGAGGCGAAGCGCGATGCTCCTTGCGTGGGCGTGCAGCCCCTCGGCCTCGGCCAGCGCCACGGCGGCGGGACCGATCTCGGCCAGCGCGGCCGCGTCGGCCGCGACCCAGGTGGTGCGCTTGAGGAAGTCGAACACCGAGAGGCCGGAGGCGAAGCGCGCGGTGCGTCCCGTCGGCAATACGTGGTTCGGCCCGGCCACATAGTCGCCCACCGCCTCGGGGCAGAAGCCGCCGAGGAACGCCGCCCCGGCGTGGCGCACCCGGGCGAACATCGCCTCGGGCTCGCGCACCATGATCTGCAGGTGCTCGGGCGCCAGCCGGTCCACCAGTTCGACGGCCTCGTCCCAGTTCCGCACCAGGATAATGGCGCCGTGCGCCTGCCAGCTCGCACCCGCGATGGCGGCGCGGGGCAGAGTGGGGATTTCCGCCGCCACGGCATCGGCGACCGCGCCGGCGAACCCGGGATCGTCGGTAATCAGGATGGCCTGCGCCGCCTCGTCGTGTTCCGCCTGGGCCAGCAGGTCCACGGCCACGAGGCGCGGATCGTTGTCTCGGTCGGCCAGCACCACGACCTCGGACGGGCCGGCGACCCCGTCGATCCCCACGCGCCCGAACACTTGCCGCTTGGCCTCCGCGACATAGGCGTTGCCCGGCCCGACGATCCGGTCCACCGCCGTGATCGTCGCCGTGCCCCAGGCGAGGGCGGCGATCGCCTGGGCGCCGCCGACCCGGTAGATTTCCTCGACCCCGGCGCGCCGTGCGGCGGCCAGCACCAGCGGATTGAGCACGCCGTCGGGGCTCGGCACGCACATCGCGATCCGCCGCACGCCCGCGACACGCGCCGGCAGGGCGTTCATCAGCACCGAGGAGGGATAGGCCGCCTTGCCGCCGGGCACGTAGATCCCGATCGCGTCGAGCGCCGTCCAGCGCATCCCGAGCGTGAGCCCGGCCGCATCGGTGGTGCGCAGGTCGGCCGGGAGCTGGGCCTGGTGGAACGCCTCGATGCGGCGCGCCGCGAGGTCGAGCGCGTCCGCGAGTTCGCCCGGTATGCCCGCCACCGCCGCGTCGATTTCTTCCCCGGCGATCCGCAGCCGCTCCGGCGTCAGCGCCAACCGATCGAACCGCGCCGTGTACTCGCATAGCGCCGCGTCGCCGCGCGCCCGGACGTCGGCAATGATCGCCGCGACCGCCTGGTCGACCCGCTCGGTGGTCTCGCGCGCCTCGGCCAGCAGTGCATCGAAGGCGGCTGCGAAGTCGGTATCGGCGGTCGAGAGCCGTTTCACGAGAGTGCGATGCGAAAGCGGTTGATCCAGCCGCCGATCGCCTCCGGCCGGGTCTTGAGCGCGGTGCGGTTGACGATGAGGCGGCTGGTGATGCCGGCGATCACCTCGGTCTCGACCAGCCCGTTCGCCTTCAGGGTCGAGCCGGTCTGCACCAGATCGACGATCAGCCGCGACAGCCCGAGCCCCGGCGCCAGCTCCATCGCGCCGTTCAGCCCCACCACGTCGGCATGGACGCCGCGCGCCGCGAAATGGCGGCGGGCGATGGTCGGGTATTTGGTCGCGACGCGCACGCGCGACCAGCGGGTCGGGTCGTCGGAGCCCGCCGTCTGAAGCGGCTCGGCCACCGAGATGCGGCAGACGCCGATGCCGAGGTCGAGCGGGGCGTAGATTTCCGGGTAGTCGAACTCCATCAGCACGTCGGCGCCGCAAATGCCGATCTGCGCCGCGCCGAACGCCACGAAGGTCGCGACGTCGAACGGCCGCACCCGCACCACGTCGAGGTCGGGGTCGTCAGTGGGAAAACGCAGCCGCCGGCTGTCCTCGTCGGCGTAGTCGGCGGCGGGATGCACGCCGGCGCGGTCGAGCAACTCGCCGCACTCGCCGAGGATGCGCCCCTTCGGCAGCGCCATGATGAGCGGGCCGGTGGTTTCCGGCTCCAGGGCGGCGGCCTTGTAGGGCGCGGTCATCGGTCTCCTCCGGCCGGATGCGGTCGCGGGGCTCTACACCCTCGCGGCGGCGGCCGGAAGCCTCAGCCCCTCAGACGTTCTATGTCCGCCCCGCAGGCCGCGAGCTTCTGCTCCAGCGCCTCGTAGCCCCGGTCGAGATGATAGACCCGGTTCACCACGGTCTCGCCGCGCGCCGCCAGCCCGGCCAGGACCAGCGAGACCGAGGCGCGCAGGTCGGTCGCCATCACCGGCGCACCGGACAGCGCCGGCACCCCGCGCACGATGGCCGAGGCGCCGTGGACGTTGATCCTTGCCCCCATGCGGTTGAGCTCCGGGACGTGCATGAAGCGGTTCTCGAAGATGGTCTCCGTGACCATCGCCGCCCCCTCGGCGACCGACATGAGGGTCATGAACTGCGCCTGCATGTCGGTGGGCAGGCCGGGATAGGGCTCGGTCATGAAATCCGCGCCGTGCAGCCCATTGAGCCGCCGGGCGACGAGGCAGCCGTCGGCCTCGACGATCTCCACCCCGGCTTCGGCCAGCACTCGGGCCACCGCCCCCAGATGTTCGAGCCGGGCGTGGCGCAGCCGTACCTCGCCGCCGGTGATCGCCGCCGCGCAGAGATAGGTGCCGGTCTCGATCCGGTCGGGGATGATACTGTGTTCGGCGCCGTGCAGCTTGGCCACGCCCTCGATTCTGAGCCGGTCGGAGCCGATGCCCTCGATCCGCGCCCCCATCGCCCGCAGGCAGAGTGCCAGATCGCCGATCTCCGGTTCGCGCGCGGCGTTCGCCAGCACCGTCTCGCCATCGGCGAGGCTGGCCGCCATGAGCAGATTCTCGGTGGCGCCAACGGAGGCGAAGGGCAGCACGATGTTGGCGCCCCGGAGGCGTCCGCGCACCGCGGCGTGGACGTAGCCGCCCTCCAGGCGGATCTCGGCGCCCATCTGCTCCAGGCCCTTGAGGTGCAGATCGACCGGCCGGGTGCCGATGGCGCAGCCGCCGGGCAGCGACACGCGGGCCTCGCCCATCCGCGCCAGCACCGGGCCGAGCACCAGGATGGAGGCGCGCATCTTGCGCACGATGTCGTACGGCGCCTCGGTGCTGACGATCGGGCCGCCGAGCGAGAGCGCGCGGCCGTCGCTGGTGAGGTGGTCCACGGCGATGCCGTGCTGCGCCAGCAATGCCGACATGGTGTAGATGTCGTCGAGCAGCGGCACGTTGGACAGCACCAGCCGCTCCTCAGTGAGCAGCCCGGCGGCCATCAGGGGAAGGGCGGCGTTCTTGGCACCGCCGATGGCGATCTCGCCCGAGAGCGGCTTGCCCCCGCGAATACGGATGCGGTCCATTTGTCTCCGGCCTGGCGGCTATAGTTTCGGGAGCGCGACGCCGCGCTGGCGCATGTATTTGCCCGCCTTGTCGGCGTAGCTCACCTCGCAGGGGCCCGCGCCCTGCAGGAAGAGGAACTGGCAGATCCCCTCATGCGCGTGGATCTTCGCCGGCAGCGGCGTGGTGTTGCTGATCTCGATCGTCACCTGGCCCTCCCACTCGGGTTCGAGCGGGGTGACGTTCACGATGATGCCGCAGCGCGCGTAGGTGGACTTGCCGAGGCAGATCACCAGGATGTCGCGCGGGATGCGGAAATACTCGACCGTGTGGGCGAGGACGAAGCTGTTCGGCGGGATGATGCAGACCGGCGCGCGGCGGTCGACGAAGCTGGCGGCAGAGAAATTCTTCGGGTCGATCACCGCGCTATCGACGTTGGTAAAAATCTTGAACTCGTCGGCGACGCGGGCGTCGTAGCCGTAGCTTGACAAGCCGTAGCTGATGACGCCCTCGCGCTTCTGCGTCTCGACGAACGGCTCGATCATGCCGTGCTCGGTGGCCATCTGGCGAATCCAGCGATCGGGCATGACAGACATGGGGAGGCGTCTCCGGCTCGGCGGCGGGCCGGTCTAGCCCAGCGGCGCCGGGCGCGTAAACCGAGGCCGCGTAGCCCACGCCCCGATGCGCCAAATCGGCGATTCGGAGCAAGGGACATTTGTCCTCATGCCATGGCCGCGGTCCGATGGGTCAGTTGGCCTTCTCGGGTCCGGCCTTGCGCGCGCGCTCCTGCTCCTTGCGCCTGCGCAGATTGGCGCGCAGGGCCTCGGCCTCCCGCTTGAGCCGATCGGCCTTCTGTGCCTCGGCCGCCGTTGCCGCGGTCTCGCGAGGCCGCGGCTTGCATGTGTCGGTCATCGTTCCAGCCCGTTGGGTCGGCGTGACGGTCGCGCTTGCGCCGCCCCGCTGGCCGGGGTTATACCCCGCCGCCCGGCGCTGCTGTAGCTCAGTGGTAGAGCACTCCCTTGGTAAGGGAGAGGTCGAGAG
>DATIMU010000080.1:0-3590 GCA_035475015.1 Acetobacteraceae bacterium | reverse complement strand
CCCCTAGCAGCGAGATCCCACTAGGCAGCGAGTTACTGTGCGCGGCCTGGTCGCCGGGCTCTCATCTGCTCGAGCTTCCTATACTGCGTGCAGGAATGAGTCCGCCTCGGTCTGGATGCGTGACAGCACCCGCGCGAGATCCTCCATCGTGAACGGCTTCTGCAGGACGGCGTCGGGCACGGCCTCGCCCGGGTGGTCGGGCTCGGCGGGTTCGGCGTAGCCGGTGGCGAGCACCACCGGCCCGGCGAAGCCGCGCGACCGCGCCGCTGCGGCCAGGGCGAGGCCGGTCATTCCCGGCATCGCGTAGTCGATCAAGAGCAGATCCGGCGGGATCGCGCGGGGGGTGTCGCCGTCGCGTTCCAGCAGGCCGAGCGCCTGGGGGCCGTCCTCCGCCTGCTGCACCTCGCAGCCGAGATCCTTCAGCATCTCGGCCGTCACCTGCCGGACGTCCTCGTCGTCGTCCACCAGCAGCACGCGCCAGCGTCGCAGCGGCGGGGACGCGGGGTCGCGCCGCGGTGCCAGTGCCGCGGCGGTGGCGCGCGGCAGCAGCAGCGTCACCGAGGTGCCGCCGGAGGGGACCGAATCAATTCGCACTGTGCCGCCCGATTCCCTTGTCATTCCATAGACCTGGCTGAGCCCGAGCCCCGACCCGGAAGGCCCCTTGGTGGTGAAGAACGGATCGAAGGCGCGCCGCGCGACGGCTTCCGTCATGCCCTCGCCGGTGTCGCTCACGGTGACGCGGACATAGCACCCGGCCGGCGGATCGTCCGCGCCGCCCGCCTCGAGCGTCTCGTTGGACGTGGCGATGGTCAGCACGCCCCCCTCCGGCATCGCGTCGCGGCCGTTCAGCGCGAGGTTGAGGATCGCCGCTTCCACCTGGCTCGGCTCGGCCATCGCCGGCCAGAGTTCGCCGTCGAACCGGGTCTCGATGCGGATGCGCCGGCCCAGCGTGCTGGTCGCGAGCAGCGCGCCGAGGTCGGCGATGAGCTTGTTGATGTCCGTCGCCCGCACCGTGAGCCGCTTGCGACGGGTGAAGGCGAGCAGCCGGCCGGTCAGCTGGGCGCCACGCTGCACGGCACCCGAGGCGCGCTCGATCATCGCCCGCTGGCGCGCCTGCTCCGGCCCCAGATCACGCACCAAGAGCTCGAGGTTGCCGAGGATCGTAGCCAGCAGGTTGTTGAAATCATGCGCGATGCCGCCGGCGAGCTGACCAACCGTCTGCAATTTCTGCGATTGGACCAGTGCCGCCTCGGTCTCCTTCCGCTCCTCGATCTCGACCTGCAGGCGGTTGTTGGTCTCCGACAGCTCCCGCGTGCGCTCGCCGACCCGGGCCTCCAGCAGCTGCGCGTGCTGGCGACGCTCGCATTCGCGGCTCTCGATGGCGGCGGCCATCTCGTTGAACGCCGCGGCGATGTGGCCGAACTCCGAGTTCTCTCCCAGTACGGCGGCGCGGGCGCGGAAATCGCCCTCGCGCCACCGCTTCGCGGCGCTGACCAGCTGGGCGGTCGGGCGGCCGATGAAGCGCCGGCCGGCGACGAGGGTCAGCACGAAGGCGGCGAGCGTCGCGGCGGCCAGGAACAGCGTGCCGATCAGGGTTGCCCGATTGATGCTCCCCATCAGGTCGGGCTCGAAGAAGCCGGCCGCCACCATCAGGCCGGACCCGGAATGCGTGGTCGGCACGTAGCCGACAAGCCGGTTGGTCCCGTCGACGCTGGCGAGCCGGACGACCCCGGGGAGCGGCGCGTTGGTCAGCCTGAGTGCCGCCGGCGGAAAGCGCTTGCCGACGAAATCAGCCTGGCGGACGTTCCGCGCCAGGATGACGCCGTCCCGGTCGGCGACCGTGAGCACGCTGTCATGTGGCAGGCGCGCGTCGAGGGTCTTGAGCTCGACCAGGTGATTGGCCAGCCAGGAGAGGTCGAGCGCCGCGACGAGCACGCCTCGTCGGCTGTTCGCGCTGGTCCCGACGGGCAGGAAGAAGGGCACGAAGCCGCTCGCCATGCCCGGCGCCGTCGCGAACCGACCCACGCCAAAGCCCCCGGCCTGCAGTGCGTCCCGCACCCAGTCGGGGCGGCCGGCGGCCGTCGGGGCGAGGTTCGGCGTGGAGGCGCACACCACGCCGCCGTCGCCGTCGATCAACGCGAGGAAGGCGTAGGAAGGCAGATTGCGCTTGATGGCGAACAGCCGTTCGCCGCAACGCCGGTCGAGCCGGTGGACCGTGTCGAACTCGGCGGCGGTGACGAGCAGGCTGCGAGCCCCCTGGGAGATGCTGAGAATGTCGCCGTTGAGCAACTCGGCCTGGCGCAGCACCAGCTCGCTGAGCTGCGCCTTGCGCTCCGCCCGCTCGTCTATCTGGACGAAGATGCCCAGGGTCACGGTCGGCACCAGGCAGACGAGGACCAGCAGCAAGAGGCGCGTGGTCAGCCTCATGCCCTTGCCGCGCCCGGTCCCCAGCGTCCCGCCACGGCCCGGTGGCGCGCCCGAAGCCGGCGATGGCTGCTGCTCGACCGGTGGCATGGCGTGTGGTTCCAGCCTCACTCCCCCGCTGACGTTCTCGTGACCGGGTAAGTATCCGCTGCGCTTCACCGCGCGCAACGGTTGCAACAAGGCGATAGACTTATGACGCCGAATTCACCTGATTGTCCCGGATTTCCCCGGGTCTAGGATGCTCCTGGCCGGCAAGGCCGCCAGCAATCAGGGAGCAGACCCATGCAGTTCGGCATCGCGATCCCGACCAGCGCCGATTCGTGGCGCCTGGTGCGTCGGGCCGAGGAGCTCGGCTTCAGCCACGCCTGGTTCTACGATACCCAGATGCTGAGCGCCGACTGCTTCGTCGCGATGGCGGCGGCGGCGGTCAAGACGACGCGCATCCGGCTCGGCACCGGGGTGCTGATCCCGTCCAACCGCATCGCGGCGGTGGCGGCCAACGCCTTCGCCTCGCTCAATCAGCTCGCCGCCGGGCGGATCGATTTCGGCGTCGGCACCGGCTTCACCGGGCGTCGCGCGATGGGTCTGGGCGCGATCCGGCTGGCGGAGATGGAGGACTACATCCGCGTGGTGATGGCGCTGCTGCGCGGCGAGGACGTGGAAACCGAGATCGAGGGCAAGCGGCGGCTCATCCGGCTGCTCAATCCCGAGGCCGGGCTGATAAACACGCGCGACCCGATCCCGCCGCACATCGCCGCCTCGGGCCCGCGCGCCCGGGCGCTCACCGCCAAGCTCGACGCCGGCTGGATCGACACCGCCGGGGATGTCTCGAAGGGCGCCGCCGGGATGGGCCAGATGCGCGAGGCGTGGCAGGCGGCCGGCCATAGGCCCGAGGCGCTGACCGCGGTGGCGTTTGCCGCCGGGGCGGTGCTGGAGGAGGGCGAGGCGTTCGACAGCCCGCGCGCGATGGCGGTCGCCGGGCCGCGTGCCGCGACGCTGCTGCACCGAGCCGCCGACGAGGCACTGGCCGGCCTGCCCAACACCGTCGGCGTGGCCCCCGAGTTGGCCGGGACGGTCGCCGCCTATGTCGAGCACGCGCGGAGCTTCCGGCCGCAGGGGGCGCACTACCTCACCAACCATCGCGGCCACCTGATGTTCGTCCGCCC
>DATIMU010000079.1:0-2362 GCA_035475015.1 Acetobacteraceae bacterium | reverse complement strand
CGGCTACGCGGAGGCCGACCCGTCCTTCGACGTGGACGGCATCGACGCCGCGCACAAGCTGGCGATCCTCGCCGCCCTCGCGTTCGGCCGGCCCGTCGCGTTCGAGGCGGTGCATGTCGAGGGCATCCGCGCGATCTCGGCCCTCGACATCGGCTTCGCCGGCGAGTTCGGCTACCGCATCAAGCTGCTCGGCATCGCCCGCCAGACCGAGGGCGGCATCGAGGCGCGGGTGCATCCCTGCATGGTGCCGCAAGCCTCGCCGCTGGCCGGCGTGGACGGCGTATTCAACGCGGTGGTAGCCGAGGGCGATTTCGTCGGCCGCGTGATGCTGGAAGGGCGCGGCGCGGGCGCCGGGCCGACCGCGTCGGCCGTCGTTGCCGATCTGATCGACATTGCGCGTGGCCGCGCGACCCCGGTTTGGGGAGCCGCGTCCGGGGCGTTGTCGGATGCGCCCTCGGTGCCGATGTCGAAGCATTTCGGCGCCTACTACCTGCGGCTGATGGTGGTCGACCGGCCCGGCGTGATAGCCGACGTGACTGCGGTGCTGCGCGACAGCGGCATCTCGCTCGAATCGATGCTACAGCGCGGCCGGGCGCCGGGCGAATCGGTGCCGGTGGTGCTGGTGACGCATGAAACCAACGAGGCCGCCATGCGCGCGGCCTTGCTGCGGATCGCGGAACTCGACGCCGTGCTCGAGGCGCCGACGCTGATCCGCATCGAGCCGGCCTGAACGCTTCCAGGGGAGAGACGACGATGGACAACGTGGCACCGCCGGACCCGAGCGCGATCACCGATCGCAATCTCGCACTGGAGCTGGTCCGCGTCACCGAAGCCGCCGCCCTCGCCGCGTCCCGCTGGATCGGGCGCGGCCAGAAGAACGAGGCGGACGGCGCCGCCGTGGAAGCGATGCGCAAGGCGTTCGACCAGGTCGCCATCGAGGGAACCGTGGTGATCGGCGAGGGCGAGATGGACGAGGCGCCGATGCTCTATATCGGCGAGAAGGTCGGCCAGGGCGGCCCGGCGATGGACATCGCCGTCGATCCGCTGGAAGGCACCACGATCACCGCCAAGGGCGGCCCCAACGCGCTCGCCACCGTCGCACTCGCCGAGCACGGCAATTTTCTCCACGCGCCCGACATTTACATGGACAAGATCGCGGTCGGCGGCGGGCTGCCGGACGACGTGGTGGACCTCGACGCCTCGCCCGGCCTCAATCTGCGCAATCTGGCGCAAGCGAAACGATGCAGCATCGCCGATCTCGTCGTCTGCATCCTCGAACGGGATCGGCACAAGGAGATCATCGCCAAGTGCCGCGAGGCGGGCGCGCGGATCATGCTGATCGGCGACGGCGACGTGGCCGGCGTGATCGCGACGGCGATGCCGCAGAGCGGCGTCGATCTCTACCTCGGCTCGGGCGGCGCTCCCGAGGGCGTGCTCGCCGCCGCCGCATTGCGCTGCATCGGAGGCCAGATGCAAGGCCGACTGATGTACGAGGACGACGCGCAGATCGCGCGGGCGCGGAGCATGGGCATCACCGATCCACGGCGCAAATACAGCGTCGAGGAGATGGCCAAGGGCGACGTGATGTTCGCCGCGACCGGCGTCACCGGCGGCTCGATCCTGCAGGGCGTGCGCCGCCACGGCCACGGCGCGATCACCCATTCGATGGTGATGCGTAGCAAGTCGGGAACGGTGCGCTACGTGGAGGCGCACCACAATTTCGATCGGAAGACCTGGTCGCCTTCGTCTTGAACGCGCTGGTCACGGCGCCCGCGCTCGGGGTTGGCCGCAGCCTCAGCGGACGACGCTGGATCTGGCGCGACGCGGAGCCGCGCATCGGGCTCGGTATCGCCCAGCGCCACGGCGTGCCGGAGATCGTCGGGCGGCTGCTCGCCGCACGCGGAATCGGCATCGAGGAGGCGGCGCATTTCCTCGAACCCACCTTGCGCGCGCTGCTGCCCGACCCGTCGCTGATGGCGGACATGGACATCGCCGCCGAGCGCATCGCCCGCGCCGCGATCCACGGCGAGACGGTGGCGGTGTTCGGCGACTACGACGTCGACGGCGCGTGCAGCGGTGCGGTGATGCTCACCCTGCTGCGCGAGCTCGGCTGCGGCGTGCTGTACCATGTGCCGGACCGGATGGCCGAGGGCTACGGCCCCAACGGCCCCGCGCTGCTGTCGCTCACGGTGCGGGGCGCCAGCCTGGTGGTGTGCGTCGATTGCGGCACAGCCGCCGCCGCGGCGCTGCACGCGATCCACGGGCGGGCCGACGTGGTGGTGCTCGATCACCATAAGGCGGAGGGACCGCCGCCGCCGATCGTCGCGACCGTCAATCCGAATCGGCTCGATTGCGGCTCGGG
>DATIMU010000078.1:0-6197 GCA_035475015.1 Acetobacteraceae bacterium | reverse complement strand
TTGAGGCCGACCGGGTATTTGGCACCGGCGCCGTCCCACGGATCGCTCATCAGCTGCTTCATGCCGAGCGAGATACGCTGCGTCTCGGGATTGAAGCGGATGACCTGAACCTTGACGTTCTGGCCGATATTCAGCGCCTCGGAGGGGTGGTTGATGCGGCGCCACGCGATGTCGGTGACGTGCAGCAGGCCGTCGACGCCGCCGAGATCGACGAAGGCGCCGTAGTCGGTGATGTTCTTCACCACGCCGTCGAGGATCATGCCTTCCTTGAGGCCCTGGATCAGTTCGCTGCGCTGCTCCGCACGGGTCTCTTCCAGCACGGCGCGGCGGGAGACCACGATGTTGCCGCGGGCGCGGTCCATCTTGAGGATCTGGAAGGGCTGCGGCGAGCCCATCAGCGGGCCGACGTCGCGCACCGGGCGGATGTCCACCTGGCTGCCGGGCAGGAAGGCCACGGCGCCGCCGAGATCGACGGTGAAGCCGCCCTTGACGCGGCCGTAGATCGTGCCGGAGACGCGCTGGTTGCCCTCGAACGCCTTCTCGAGATTGGTCCAGGCCTCCTCGCGGCGCGCCTTCTCGCGCGACAGCACGATGGCGCCGTCGCGGTCCTCGTAGCGCTCGACGAACAGCTCGACGTAGTCGCCGGGCTTGACCTCGGCCTTGGCGCCGGGAGGTCCGAATTCCTTGAGGGCGACGCGGCCCTCGCTCTTGAGCCCGACATCGACGACGGCGAACTCGTCGGTCAGGCGGACGACGCGGCCGGTGACGACCGAGCCGTCGAAGCCGGAGTCACGCCCCAGCGTCTCGTCGAGCAGGGAGGCGAAATCCTCGCCATGGAAGTGGTCGGCCATGCTCTCGGGCACGCGGGCGGTGGCGGATGCTGACATGCGGTGGGTTGGTTCCGTGACAGGTAATCCGGGCGGATGCCCGGAGGATGCCGTCTGTGTGCGCGCTCCGCTGGCGGAACACGGCTTGCCCGCGCCGATCGTCTCGTGGGGCGCTGGCCGGGTGGGGAAGAGAGGATGCGTGCGGGGGCACGCCGTTGCACAAATAAACAGGCCGCGAGCAGAGTCAAGTTGGACCGCGCGATGCGGGAGCCGGTTGGTCTCACGTTCGCGTATGGCGCAATGCAGCAAACATGTCGCTATCCGTTTCGCTTCGCCACTTCGTCCATCGCCGCGCGGAATACCGTCTCCGCGTCCAGCTCTGTCGTGTCCAACAACACCGCGTCGGAAGCCGGGCGCAGCGGCGCGGCGGCGCGTGCGGCATCGAGCGCGTCGCGGGCGCGCATGTCGGCCTCGACGGTGGCCAGCTCGGCGGGGGCGCCCTTGGCCCGCAATTCGAGCCAGCGCCGTCGCGCCCGGGCCTCCAGGCTCGCCGTGACGAACAGCTTTACCCGGGCATCGGGAAAGATAATCGTACCGATGTCCCGACCGTCGAGCACCGCGCCCCGCTCGCTCGCGAAGCCGCGCTGGAAGGCCAGCAGGGCGGCTCGGACGGCGGGAATGGCCGCCACGGCGGCGGAGGCGGCGTCTGCCTCGGGGCCGCGCAGGTCGGCGCGGTCGAGGTCGGCGGTTGTGAGTGCGCTCGCAGCCGCCTCGGCATCGGCGCGCTCCGCCGGGTCGCCGCCCGCGTCCAGCACGCGCCGGCCCACCGCGCGGTAGAGAAGTCCGGTGTCGAGATAGGGCAGCCCGAGCCTCGCCGCGAGCCGCCGGGCGAGCGTGCCCTTGCCGGCGGCGGCGGGGCCGTCGATCGCGATGATGAGCGGGGGGGTGGGAGTGCGGCCGTTAGACACCGGTGAACAGCCAATCGAGCCCGCGGGTGATTTCGTCGCGGTGGGCAGCCACGGACCCGAGCGGCGCGCGGAGCGCGGCTTTCGGCACCGACGTTATCATGTCCAGAACGACCCGGTACGTTCCACCGCCGTACGAGACCGCAGGCAGGAGCTTGCCGCCCGCACCGGACAAGCCAGCGTCGTTCGCCAACGGCGCGACCACACGAAACTCTCCGTCGGTCGCAAGATCGGCTTGAAGGAGTACGAGAAAAGGGAATGCGGCACGGCTCTTCGAAGCCGGATTGGCGAACACGTCGTGTTGCATCAAAGCGTTCCGAACATCTCCCGAAGCTCGGCGACCGGATCGCCGTGCTCGGCAACGTATCGCGCCAGCGCCTCCCGATCCTTCTTGATGTCGGCGAGCAGTTGTTCGCGATCGGCCGCCTGCACCGCGCGTGCCAAAGCCTCCTCGGCGACCTGCGAGGCGTCGATCCCAGAGGCCTGCGCACGAGCGTAAAGATCGCTGTTGATGCTCAGGCTGACCGACAGCTTGCGTGCTGAGCGATCGAATAGAGTCTCGTTCACGGGCGCCTCCTGTGCGGTCCTCGGCGTATCATAACGCGGCAACCGCCCCGCCCACGCGGTTCATCAGCTCGACGAAGCCCGGGAAACTCGTGTCGATGAACGCGGCCTCGTCCACCGTGACCGCCGTCGCCGTGGCGAGGCCCAGCACCAACGCGCTCATCGCGATGCGGTGGTCCATATGGGTGAGCACGGTGCCGCCGCCCGCGGGAGGGGCGCCGGTGCCGTGGACCAACAGGTCGTCGCCCTCGATCTCCACCCGCGCGCCGTTCACTGTCAGCAGCGCGGCCGTGGCGGCGAGGCG
This sequence comes from Acetobacteraceae bacterium, assembly GCA_035475015.1. Classification (GTDB taxonomy): domain Bacteria; phylum Pseudomonadota; class Alphaproteobacteria; order Acetobacterales; family Acetobacteraceae; genus JAFKFI01. The sequence continues at coordinate 3,537 of DATIMU010000078.1, read as the reverse complement.
GTCGCTCTCCTTCACCCGCAGCTCGCGCAGCCCGCGCATCCGCGTGGTGCCGGCGGTGCAGGCGGCGGCGGCGGCGAGGATGGGATATTCGTCGATCATCGAAGGCGCGCGCTCGGGCGGCACGTCGACCGCGCGGAGCGGACCGTGCCGAACCACGAGGTCGCCCACCGGCTCGCCGCCCTCGACGCGCTGGTTCTCCACGGCGAGGTCGGCGCCCATTTCGCGCAAGGTGGCGAGCAGGCCGGTGCGCAACGGGTTGAGCCCGACCCCCTCGAGGCGCAGCGACGAGCCGGGCACCAGCAGCGCGGCGACCAGGGGGAATGCGGCCGAGGACGGGTCGCCGGGGACCGCGATGTCGGCGGCGCGCAGCTCGGGCTGACCTCGCAGGGTGATGATCCGCCCGGCGCCCTGGCGCTCCACCGCGACCTCGGCGCCGAAATGGCGGAGCATGTTCTCGCTGTGGTCCCGCGTGGCCTCGGGCTCCTCGACCCGCGTCTCGCCCGGGCAGTTGAGGCCGCACAGCAGGATGGCCGACTTCACCTGGGCCGACGCGACGGGTAGCCGGTATTCCAGCGGCAGCGCGTCCTCCGCGCCCTCGATGGCGAGCGGCAGGCGGCCGCCCTCACGGCCAGCGAAGCGGGCGCCGCATTGCGCCAGCGGGTCGGTGACGCGGCGCATCGGGCGGTGACGCAGGCTGGCGTCGCCGGTCATCACGGAGAAGAACGGGTGGCTGGCGAGAATGCCGCAGAGCAGCCGGGCGGCGGTGCCGGAATTGCCCATGTCGAGCACGTCGGCGGGTTCCACGAGACCGCCGATGCCGCGCCCGGCGACGGTCCAGGTGCCGTCGTCGGCGCGCTCCACATGGGCGCCGAGCGCCCGCATGGCCGCCGCCGTGCGCAGCACGTCCTCGCCCTCCAGCAGGCCGGTGATCCGCGTCTCGCCGATCGCGAGCGCGCCGAACATCAGCGCCCGGTGGCTGATCGACTTGTCGCCCGGCACGCGCATCACCCCTGAAAGGGGGCCGGCGGGGCGGCGGGCGCGGAGCGGTCGTGGCGGGGCTTGATCCATCATTGGGTCCGTTGAAGCCCGGCCGATTAGCACGGGGGCCGGCGATTTGACAGACGCGGCGTTTGACAGCCTCGCGCGGCGGTGGCATGGGCCGCCGCTCCGATTTCCCCCGATACGAGGCCCCCACCGATGGCCAAGCCAGAACTCGGCACCAAGCGCGTGTGCGTCGCGTGCGGCACCCGCTTCTACGATCTCACCAAGAGCCCCGCCGTGTGCCCCAAATGCGGCACCGAGCAGCCGGTCGAGCTGCCTCGGCCGCGCCGCACGGGCGGCAACGTGGTCGAGGACAAGCGCCCGAAGAAGCCCGTCCCCGCCCCCGAGGAGGCGGATGTCGAGGTCGAAGGCGTCGAGGACGCCGAGGAGGAGGACGTGATCGAGGACGCCTCCGACCTCGAGGACGACGCGGACGCGATCGGCCCCGAGATCGAGGTGGAACCCGACACCGGCGAGGACGAGCGGTAGCGCCCGGCCCGTCCTCCGGGCCGCTCAGTGCAGTACCGTCCCATGCGCCGGCACCGGCGCGCCGCGCGGGACGTGCTTGTGGATGCCCGAGGCGAGGATCAACACCGCGGCGGCGAGGGTCACGACCCCGGCCACCACGATCGGCACCTCGTAGGTGCCGGTCCGGTCGCGCAGCAGCCCCATGAGCTGCGGCGCCACGTAGCCCGACACGTTGCCGACGGAGTTGATGAAGGCGATCCCGCCGGCCGCCGTGGCCGCGCCGAGATAGGCGGTCGGCAGGTTCCAGAACACCGGCAGGCAGGAGGCGATGCCGAATCCCGCCAGGCAGAACGCCGCGATCGCGAAATAGACGTTGCCCAGTGACAACGCCGCGAGGATCATCGCCACGCCCGCGATCATCGTCGGCACGACAACGTGCCAGAGGCGCTCCCCGCTGCGATCCGAGCTGCGTGAGACCAGGATCATGCCGATGGTGCCGAACAGGTTCGGCAGCGCGGTGACGTAGCCGACGTTGAGATTGGACAGGCCGAGGCCCTTCACGATCAACGGCAGGAAAAACACGATCGCATAAACGCCATACGCGATGAACAGGTAGGCGATCGTCAGCAGGATGATCTGCGGGTTGAGGATGGAACGCAGCAGGCCCTTGCCGTGGGTCGTCTTCTCGGCGGCCTCGGAATCCAGCGTCGATTGCAGCCAATCGCGCTGGTCCGGCGTCAGCCAGTGTGCCTCGGCGGGACGGTTGCGCAGCACGGTTCGGCCGAAGCAGGCGAGGATCAGCGCGGGCACGCCCTCGACGAGGAACACCCATTGCCAGCCGGCGACGCCGAGCCAGCCGTCGAGCTCCAGGAGGTTCGCCGACAACGGAGCGCCCACCACGCTGGCGAAAGCCCCGCAGGCGTAGAAGATGCCCATCATCCGGCCGCGATGGCGGGCGGGAAACCAGCAGGTCATGAAATAGGCCACGCCGGGGAAGAACCCCGCCTCCGCCACGCCCAGCAAGAAGCGCGCAATGACGAAGCTGGTCTCGCCGGTGACCAGCGCGGTGCCGGCGGAGCAGAGACCCCACACCGCCATGATGATCGCGATCCAGGTCCGCGCGCCGAGCTTGGTCAGGATCAGGTTGGCGGGGAACTGGAACAACACGTAGCTCCAGAAGAACGCACCCGCGCCCAGGCCGTAGGCGGTGGCCGACAGGCCGAGCGCCTTGTTCATGGTCAGCGCCGCGATCGAGATGTTGAAGCGATCGAGCGCGTTGATGAGATAGCCGAAGCTGAGAAAGGGGATGAGCCGCCATGCGACCTTGCGCATGACCGCGGCCTCGAAATCCGGGGTCATCGTTTCCTCCATCCTTGTCGTTGCGCGGCTCTTCTGTCCTGCTACCGCCGAGTGTAGGAGCCAACTGGATGGTTGGCGACCGGACGGCCCGGTTTCCTCGCGCGATCGTCATCAGCCCGGGTCGCCCCTCGACCGGCCGGTTCCGTTGCTGTTATGAAGCCGTTACGCCTCGCAGAGGGCGTCTACTGGGGGACTTCCGAATGATCCTGAGCCGCCGGACCTTGCTCGGTTCCGCCGCCGTGACGGCCGCCGCCGCGCTGCCGTTGCGCCCCGCCCGGGCGCAGCGGCCGGTGATCCGCATCGGCGTGATGAACGACCAGTCCGGCACGTATCGCGACGTGTCCGGGCCGACCAGCGTGATCTGCACCCGCCAGGCGATCGCCGAATTCGGCGACAAGGGTTTCGACGTCGAGGTGCTGGTGGCCGACCACCTCAACAAGCCCGACGTCGCGGTCTCGCTCGCCAAACAGTGGTTCGATCGCGACGGCGTCGACATGATTCAGGACGGCGGCGCGTCATCCTGCGCGTTGGCGCTGACCCAGATCGTGCGCGAGAAGAACAAGGTGTTCCTCAGCACAAGCACCGCGACCTCCGACCTCACCGGCAAGGCGTGCACGCCCAACACGATCCACTGGGTGCTGGACACCTACATGAGCTCGAAATCCACCG
>DATIMU010000077.1:0-11982 GCA_035475015.1 Acetobacteraceae bacterium | reverse complement strand
GTCGCCAGGGGATGCGAGGGCAAGCAGGCGCCGCAACAAGCCGTCACGGTCGGCGCCGGCGCGATCTGGATGCACACCTACGACGCCGTGACCACCAAGGGCGGACGCTACGTGCAAGGCGGCGGCTGCGCGACGGTCGGGGTCGCGGGGCTGATCCAGAGCGGCGGCTTCGGCAGTTTCTCGAAGAACTACGGCATGGCGGCGGCGGGGCTGCTGGAGGCGGAGATCGTCACCGCCGATGGCGTCGCCCGGACGGTCAATGCCTGCACGGACCCCGACCTGTTCTGGGGCCTCAAGGGCGGCGGGGGCGGCAGCCTCGGCGTCGTCACCCGGCTGACGCTGCGCACGCGCGAGCTTCCGGAATTCTTCGGCGCGGTGTTCGCCACGATCAAGGCGACCTCGAACGCGGCATTCCGCGCGCTGATCGGCCGGCTGGTCGGCTTCTATGCCGACAGCCTGTGCAACCCGCACTGGGGCGAGCAGATCGCGTTTCGGCCCAACAACAGCGTCATGATCGCGATGCTGTCGCAGGGCTTGGGCAAGAGCGAGGCCGAAGCGGTCTGGCGGCCGTTGCTGGACTGGATCGCCGGCGCGCCACGCGATTTCACCGTCACCTCGGCGCCGACAATCCCGAGCGTGCCGGCCCGGCATTTCTGGGACCCCGCACTTCTCAGGAAGGCGCCGGGCATCGTGCTTTCCGACGATCGGCCAGGCGCCCCCGAGGACAATGTGTTCTGGGCGAGCAATCTCGGCGAGGCGGGCTTCTTCCTCTACGCCTACCAGTCCGCCTGGCTGCCCGCCACGCTCCTGGGAAAGGAGCAGCGGGAACGCCTCGCCGACGCCCTGTTCGCGAGCAGCCGGCACTGGCAGACGATGCTGCATTTCAACAAGGGTCTGGCGGGCGCGCCGGCCGAGGCCGTGGCGGCGGCTCGGGACACCGCGATGAACCCGGCGGCGCTGGACGCCTTCGCCCTGGCGATCATCGCCGCCGGCGGTCCACCCGCCTTTCCGCGCATTCCCGGCCATGAGCCCGACCTCGCGGTCGCCCGGAGGGAGGCGGCCTCGGTCGAGCGGGCGATGAACGAGTTGCGCAAGCTGGTGCCGGATGCGGGGGCGTACGTCTCCGAAAGCGACTTTTTCGACGCGAGATGGCAGCAATCATTCTGGGGCGCGAATTATCCCAGACTGCTCGCCGTGAAGCAGCGATACGATCCCGATGGCCTGTTCTTCGTGCATCACGGCGTCGGCAGCGAGGATTGGAGCGCCGATGGCTTCACGAGGCTTGCCGGTCGCTGATCGCCGCCGCGTCACCGTAAGATTGGCGGAATGAATTCCGCCCTACACCGCCGTGCGTAGGGCGGAAGTCATTCCGCCACCCCACAGACACCAACCAACACAATCAGCCCAGCGTCTTCGCCGCCTCCATCACCTTCGCGGCGTGGCCGTCCACCTTCACCTTGCGCCAGACGCGGGCGATCGTTCCTGCGGCGTCGACCAGGAACGTGGCGCGGTCGAGGCCCATGTATTTCTTGCCGTAGTTCGACTTCTCCACCCACGTCCCATACGCCTCCGACACGGCGCCCGCGGCGTCGGAGGCGAGCGGGAAGGTGAGCTGGTATTTCTCGGCGAATTTCTCGATCGACGGCATCGGGTCGCGCGACACGCCGATCACGTCGAGGCCGATCTTGCCGAGCTGCGGCAGGGCCTCCTGGAAGGCGCAGGCCTCCTTGGTGCAGCCGGGCGTGTCGGCCTTGGGATAGAAATACAGCACGAACGGCTTGCCGCGCATGGCGGCGAGACTGACGGAGCGCCCGCCGCTCGCCGGCATCTCGAAATCTGGTGCCTGGTCGCCCTCTGCCGCGCTCATGTCCCGATCTCCCCCACATGGCGAATGAATACCGCGCGCACGTCGCGCGCCGTCACGTCAATGGTGGCCCTGAGTGCCGCGAGGTCAACCGCGCCGGTCGCCTCCAGTAGGGCTCGCGCGGAGGCTTCCGGCAAGTTCTCCGGCGCGTTGCGCCCCGCCGTGATGCGCAGCATTCCCTGGACCGTGCGCCACAGATGATCGGCGCGGACCAGCAGACGGCAGTCCTCCTCGGCGAGCAGCCCGGCGCCGGCGAGCCGGGCGAGGGCGATCCGCGTCGTCTGGCTGCACAATTCCGGGCGCGCCCGGGCGTGGACCAGTTGCAGCGCCTGGGCGACGAACTCGACCTCCATCTGGCCGCCGGGCCGGTGCTTCACGTCCCACGCGCCGTCGGGCGGCAATTCGCGGGCGAGCCGCGCGCGCATCGCAGCGGCATCGGCGCGGACACCCTCGGGGTCACCCGCTTGCGCCAGCGCCGCCGCGATCGCCGCCTGCACGCGCGCGCGCAGTGCCGGCGGCCCGGCGACCACCCGGGCGCGGGTCAGCGCCATGCGCTCCCAGGTCCAGGCATCCTCCGCGTGATAGCGCTGGAACGCGCCGAGCGAGACCGCCACCGGCCCCTTGTTGCCCGACGGGCGGAGCCGCATGTCGACGGCATAGAGCGGCCCGTCGGCGCCCGGCGCGGTCAGCGCCGCGATGAAGGCGTGCACCGCGCGGATGAACCACTGGCTCGCCGCCAGCCGACGCGCGCCACGGCTCTCCGTGACCTCCTCCGGGTGGTCGTAGATCAGCATGAGGTCGAGGTCGGACCCGGCCATCATCTCCCGCCCGCCCGCCTTGCCGAGTGCGACCACCGCCATCCCGCCGCCACGCACCCGTCCGAAACGGGCGGCGAAATCGGCCAGCACGCGCGGCAGCAGGGCGGCGAGCGCCGCGTCCGCCAGCGCCGTCCGCCGCAGCCCGGCCGCATCGGCGTCGAGCCGCCCCTCCATCGTGGCGACCGCGATCGAGAAATCCTCCTCCCTGACGGTGCCGCGGATGAGCCCGATCGCGTCCTCCAGCAACCGCGCGTCGCGCAGGCGGGCACGCAACAGCCGTGCGGGATTCGGCGCCTCCTCCGGCGCGAGCAGCCCGTCGAGGGCCGCCGGATGCCGCGCGAGATGGTCGGCCAGCATCGGCGCGGCGCCGAGCACGGCGGCCACCCGATCGAGCAGCGCGGGGTTGCGCTGGAACAGCGAGAGGATCTGCACCCCGGCCGGCAGCTGGGCAATCAGCGCGTCGAACCGGCCGAACGCGACATCCGGCTGCGGCTGGTGCGCCAGTGCCGCGAGCACGCCGGGCAGCATCCGCCCCATCATCTCGCGCGCCCGCTCGGAGCGCATCGCACGCACCCGCCCCGACTGCCAGCCGCGCACAGTGCCGACGATCCGCTCGATGTTGCCGTAGCCGAGCGCGCGCAACGCCGACGCCGTGGAAGGCGGCGCCTCATCGACGCCGCTGAAATCGAGCCGGTCGGCCAGCTCCGCCGCCTCGGGCAGGTCCGGCACCTGCTCGAACACCTCCGCGTAGCGCGCACGCACCCGGCCGAAATGCCCGAGCAACGTCTCGGCGAAGGCCGCCGCGTCGGCGAAGCCCATGAACACCGCGAACCGGGCAAGCTCCGCCGGCCGCTCGGGGAGCGCGTGCACCTGGCGGTCGTTGACCATCTGCAAGCGATGCTCGACGCCGCGCAGGAAACGATAGGCCGTCGCGAGCTCGGCCGCGGCGGGACGCGGGACGTGGCCGGCCCGCGCCAGCAGGCGGAGCGCGCCCAGCGTCGTCGGGTCGCGCAGCAGCGGGTCGCGCCCGCCCCACACCATCTGCAAGGTCTGCGCGAGGAACTCGATCTCGCGGATGCCGCCCTCGCCGAGCTTGACGTTGTGCCCGACGATGCGCGCCACGGGGTCGCGCTGGCCGCCGAGGCCGCCGCCCTTGTGCGCGTCGATACGGCGCTTCATCGCGTGGATGTCGGCCACCGCCGCGAAATCGAGGCCACGCCGCCAGACGAAGGGCCGGATCGCCTCGAGGAAGCCGTCGCCCATCGCGAGGTCGCCGGCGACCGGGCGCGCCTTAATCATCGCGGCGCGCTCCCAGTTCTGCCCCATGCTCTCGTAATAGCTAATCGCCGCCTGTATGGAGACCGCCGGCGGCGTGGCGGCGGGGTCGGGGCGGAGGCGCAGGTCGGTGCGGAACACGTAGCCGTCGGCGTCGCGCTCTTCCATGAGCGAAACCAATCCGCGCGCCAGGCGTGTGAAGCACGTACCCATCCGGTCGGGGTCGCCGGTGTATACTCCCTGGTCCGGGTCGTAGAGGACGATGAGGTCGACATCGCTCGAGTAGTTCAATTCGCGCGCCCCGAGCTTGCCCATGCCGAGCACGGCGAAGCCGCTTGCCCGCGCGGGGTCGTCGGGGTCGGGCAGCCGCAGCTCCCCCGCATCGTGCGCCGCGCGCAGCAGCCACGCGACGGATGCCCGCAGCGCGGCCTCGGCGAGATCGGACAGCGCCTCCGTGACCTGATCGAGCGTCCAGACGCCGCCGATGTCGGCGAGCGCGGTGGCCAGCGCCACGATCCGCTTGGCCTGCCTGAGCGCGGCGGCGAGGCGCGGACGCGGGGCGGATGGCGGCAGCGCGACGGCCGCCGCGATCGCCTCGCGGACCACCGGCGCGGGTCCGCGCTGCACGAAATCCTGCAGCGCGCGTGGCTCGCGCAGGGTGAGCTCCGCGAGATAGGGGCTGTTGCCGCCGAGTGCCCGCAGCATCGCGGCCATATCGGGCCGTCCGGCGAGCCTGGCCTCGGCGCGACCGAGGGCCGCGAACTGACCGACGAGGCGTGCCCCCGCTGCCGCGTCGAAGGGCAGCGGCCAGTCGGCCGGCAGCGAGAACGGGTCGTCGTCCATACGCCGTCAGGCTGGCCGTGAGGAGCCTGTCGGGTCAAGCGGCCCGCCACACCGGCCGCCTGCTGCACGCGATCCTCACCCTCGCGCTGTTGCTCGTCCTGCTGGCCGGCGCGGGAGGCGGATTTCTCGCGTGGCGGCTGGCGCAGGGGCCGATGGAGGTGACGTGGCTGGCCCGCCGGCTCGAACAGGCGGCCAATGCCGGCGGCGGCCCGACCCGGCTGCACATCGGCTCGGCGGCGCTGGCGTGGGAAGGCTTTCGTCGCGGCGTCGACATGCCGCTGGAAGTCCGGCTCGCCTCGATCACCGCCGTCGACGCGGCCGGCGTGCAGATCGCCGACGTGCCGCGCGCGGAGGTCTCGCTCTCGATCGGCGAGCTGTTGCTCGGGCGCCTTCGGCCGCGTGCCATCGAGCTGGACGGCGCGCGGCTGCGCCTGCTGCGCGCGGTCGACGGCACGATGAGCCTCGATCTCGGCAGCCTGACCGAGGCCGAGGATAGCGGAGCGCCGCCGAAATCGACCCCGGGCGGTCCCTCTCCCTGGCCCGGCTTCCTCACCGAGCTCGCCCGCCCCGCCGGCAGCGACCGCACGGCGGAGCGCGCCTCGTTCATCGGGCAATTGCGGCGTGTCCGCGTCAGCGCCTCCTCGCTGGTCGTGGAGGATCGCCAGCTCGGCGCCACCTGGCGCGCCCCGATGATCGACCTCGATCTTGAGCGGCTGACGCGCGGCGGCATCGAGGGGAGCGGCGAGGCGCGGCTCGCGCTCGGCGACCAACGCGCGACGCTGCACCTGATCGCCTCCCTCGCGCCGGGCGGCGGCAAGACGCAGCTTCGCGCCAGCGTCGACGAGCTGCATCCGGCCGCCCTGGCTCGCACCGCCCCCGCCTTGGCGCCGCTATCCGCGCTGGAGGCCCCCGTCGCGATCACGCTCGGAGTCGAGCTCGGGCCGCATCTCGCGCTGCGGGATGTGGTGCTGGACGCCAAGGTCGGTGCCGGGCAGGCGCATCTCGGCGATGCCGTCGTGCCGCTGGAGAGCGCCGCCCTGACCGCCGAGGGCAATGCCGACCAGCTCACGCTGCACAGCCTGCAAGTTGCGCTGCACGGGCACGCCGGTGCGCCGATGTCGCACCTCCAGGCAAGCGGGCAGGTGCTGCGCACCGGCGGGCGGTTGCGGACCAGCCTGACCCTGACGCTCGACCAGGTCGCGTTCGCCGATCTGCGGGTGCTGTGGCCGGAGGGGGTGGGTGGCAATGCGCGCGACTGGGTGACGCAGAACATCACAGCGGGCACGGCGCGCGACGCCCGTGTCGAAGCCCAGCTGGACTCGGCGGAGGATTTCTCCGACGTCGTGCTGGCCGGGGCGACCGGCACGCTCGCCGGCGACGGGCTGACGGTGCATTGGCTACGGCCCATTCCGCCGATCGAGCGGGCACGCGCCACGCTGCGCATCGTCGACCCCGACACGCTGGAGATCACCGCCCAGGGCGGCCAGCAGCATTCGGACGTGGCACGCGGCGATCCGCTGACGATCCGCGGCGGGCGGATCAGGATCACCGGCATCGAGCATCCCGACCAAGTCGGCGCGATCGAGGCGCAGATCGACGGCGGGGTCGCCGAGACGCTGGCATTGCTCCGCAACCCGCGCCTGCAGCTGCTCGACAAGCATCCCTTCCCGGTGCGCGATCCGGCGGGGCACGCCAGCGTGAAGCTGAGCGTGCAGCTGCCGCTCGAGGACAAGGTGAAGATCGACGACATCGCGGTGCGCGCCCAGGCGCACCTCGAGAATGTGCATCTCGGCGATATCGCGGCCGGCCGCAGCCTGGACCAGGGCCAGCTCGATCTTGACGCGAGCAATGACGGGCTGAAGGTGAGCGGCGAGGCGCTGCTCGCCGGGATCGACGCGGACCTCGACGCCGAGATGGATTTCCGCGCGGGTCCGCCGGCGCAGGTGATGCAGAAGGTCACGGTCTCCGGCCGGGCCAGCGCGCAGCAGATCGCGGCGGCGGGGCTCGACGCCGGCCCGCTGCTCTCGGGCACGGCCGATCTCAACGCGGTGCTGACCGAGCGCCGCGACGGTCGGGGCGTGTTGCAGGCCGACGCCGATCTCACCCGCGCGGCGCTGACCGCCGCGCCGATCGACTGGAAGAAGCCCGTCGGCAGCCCAGCGAATCTCGCGGCGCGGCTGGTGCTCGATCACGGTCGTCTGACCGGCATCGACGCGCTGACGCTCGAGGGCAAGGATGTTTCCGTGCGCGGCCGCGCCGAGTATGGCGGCGGCCAGGTCACCGCCCTGCGGTTCGACCGGCTCGTGCTCGGTCGGACGCAAGCCCAGGGCACCGTGCGGTTTCCCCCCGCCGGCGGCAATGGCGGCCCGATCCAGGCCTCGTTCCAGGGCGCGGTGATCGACCTCTCGGCGGTGACGCAGCACAAGTCGCAACCCGCCGCGGCAAAGCAACCCGCGAAGACCGGCCCCTCCTGGACGCTCGACGCGCGCTTCGATCAGGCCATGATGGCGGGCGGGCGGACCTTCACCGGGATCGCCGCGCGCGCCGACAATGACGGCCTCCTGTTCACGCGCCTGCTGGTGGACGGACGCACCGGGCCAAGCGCGCCGTTCCACCTCGAGATCGTCCCCGAGCGCGGCGGACGGCGGATCACCGGCACCGCCGCCGACGCCGGCGCGTTGTTCAGCGGGCTCGACCTGATCGGCACCATGTCGGGGGGCCATCTTTCGCTGTCGGGCACCTACGACGACCGCCGCGCCGACCACCCGCTGTCCGGCACGGCGGAGATCACCGATTTCCGGGTCCGCGACCCGAACGGGCTGGGCCGGCTGCTGCAGGCAATGACGCTGTATGGCCTGGTGCAGGCGGCGAGCGGTCCCGGCCTCGGCTTCACCCGCCTCACGGCGCCGTTCCGCCTGACCGACGACGCGCTCGATCTCGGCGAGAGTCGCGCCTTCAGCCCCTCTCTGGGGTTGACCGCGAAAGGTCACATCGACCTGCGGCGCAACATCGCCGACCTGCAAGGGACCATCGTGCCGGCGTATTTTTTCAACTCGCTGCTCGGCAACGTGCCGATCATCGGCAAGCTGTTCAGCCCCGAGAGCGGCGGCGGCGTGTTCGCGGCGAGCTACACGGTGCGCGGCCCGCTGGACGACCCGCAGGTCTCGGTGAACCCGCTCTCGGCCCTGACGCCGGGGTTCCTGCGCGGGCTGTTCGGGCTGTTCTGAAGCCCGCTCTTGACCGCGCCGCCGCCCGCCGCTTGGCTCTCCGCGACCCGGGGAGGAAGCGGCGATGGCTGAGCTCAAGGCGCTGGTGTTCGACACATTCGGCACGGTGGTGGATTGGCGCGGCAGCCTGATCGCCGAGCTCACCGAATTCGGCCGACAACGCGGCATCGCCGTTGATTGGGCGGCGCTGGTGGACGCTTGGCGCGGCGCCTACCGCCCGTCGATGGACCGGGTGCGCAAGGGCGAGCGTCCCTGGACCCTGCTCGACACGCTGCACCGCGAGACGCTGGACCGGCTGGTGCAGGAATTCGGCATCAAGGGGCTGAACGAGGGCGACCTCCGCCATCTCAATCTCGGCTGGCACCGCCTCAAGCCCTGGCCGGACGCGGTGGCCGGGCTTACCCGCCTCAAGCGCAAATTCATCATCGGCCCGCTGTCGAACGGCAACCTCGCGCTGCTGCTGAACATGGGCAAGAACGCCGGGCTGCCGTGGGACACGATCTTCGGCTCCGACCTGTTCGGCCACTTCAAGCCCGACCCCGAGACCTATCTCGGCGTCTGCCGGCTGCTCGATCTTGCGCCGGAGCAGGTGATGATGTGCGCCGCGCATAATTCCGATCTGCGCGCCGCCCAGGCACTCGGCTTGCAGACCGGCTTCTTCCCCCGCCCCCAGGAACGCGGCCCGCATCAGAACCAGGACACCGAGGCCGACGGCGGCTGGACCGTGGTCGCGAAAGACATCGAGGATCTGGCGGGACGGCTCGGAGCGTAGGCCCCTCACCCCAACCCTCTCCCAAAGGGAGAGGGAGAAGAATAGCCCTCCCCCTCTGGGAGAGGGTTGGGTGAGGGGCTACTCGGCCGCAGGCGCGCAAACTGGAGTAATTGGCTCGCCCGCCAGCACCTTGCGCACGAACGGCAGCGAATCCTTGAGCGAGGCGTTCACCGTCGGGCTGTGGCTCAGCCCGGCATAGAGATGCGCCTCGACCACCGTGCCGGCGGCGCAGGCGTCCTTCACCAGTGCGAGCTGGCTTGACGGGGCGACATCGTGGTCCTCGGCGCCGGTGCCGATGAAGATCGGCTGCGCCAGCTTGAGCGTGGTGTATTCGAGAACCGGCAGGTTCGCGGCCAAAGCCGTCCGAAAGCCCTCGGCGTAGGCATTGGACCGGGTCAGGCCGGCGCTGGTGACGTCCGATTCGAGCGGCCCAATGCAACTCGTGCGCGCCAACTCGAACACGGGCAGCGCCTTCGGACTGAACAAATCGGCCTTGCCGAGCGCGGGATTGGTCTGCTGCGCGAAAAGTCCGAGATAGAGCAGGTAGGCGATCGTGGGGTCGGGCCGGTTCGGGTCGCCGCTCGGCTTCGCCTTCAGCAGCGCCGGCGTGATGTAGGGAACACCGGTCGCCACCGTGCCGCGGATACCGAGCTCCGGCGCGTAGCTCGACGCGATCCCCGCCGTCGCGAACGCCGCACCACCGCCCTGCGACTGGCCGACGATGACGACGCGGTTGGCCACGTTCTGAAAACCGTGCAACGCGGCGCGCACGCTGTCGAGCACGCTGTACGCTTCGGGTCGCACGGCGAGATACGGATGCGGCCCCGGCGTGCCGAGGCCCTGGTAGTCGGTCGCGACGACGGCGTAGCCCTGTTCGAGCCAGGCGTTGAGATAGCTCACGTCGCGGAATGACCGCGCTGCCCAGGACGGCGCGCAGATATCCGCGACGCCGGTGGTGCCGTGCGCCCACGCGATCAGTGGCCAGCCACCCGCCGGCGGCGTACCCCTGGGGAAGAAGAACGCGCCCGACACGACCACCGGCGTCTTGCCGTCCATCCCATTGGTCGAGGTGTAGAGGATGCGGAACTGCTGGCCGGCTTGAGCCAAGCCCAGCGTCGGATCGAGCGGCTCGGTTCGCAGCATCCGTCCGGGGGCGTCGGGGATCGCGCCGGCCCAGGTGTAGAACGGCGAGGTTCGACCATCGCCCTGCAGCGGGTCCGGCGCGGGCACCTGTGCCGCGTGCGCCACTGTCGCGGATAGCAGAAAGGCGAGCAGCGGAACGACGCTTTTGTGCATGACCTGCTTGCTCCTTCCCGCACGACAGGGGAACCTTACGCCAAGAGCGGGAGGCAACAATGACCTACGACACCATTATCGTCGGCGGCGGATCGGCGGGCTCGGTGCTGGCCAACCGGCTATCCGCCAGGAGCAGCCATCGCGTGCTGCTGTGCGAGGCCGGGCAGGACACGCCGCACGGCAAGGTGCCGGAGCAGATCCTCGATTCGTATCCGGGCACCGCCTATCTCGATTCGCGCTTCATCTGGAACGAGCTGAAGGTCAGCACCGAGGTCGTCTCGCACAACAACCCCGACGCCGACCGGCCACGCCTGCGCAAATACGAGCAGGCGCGCGTGCTCGGCGGCGGCTCCTCGATCAACGGGCAGCTCGCCAATCGCGGCGCGCCGACCGACTACGACGAGTGGGAGGCGCGCGGCGCGGACGGCTGGCGCTGGGAGAACGTGCTGCCCTATTTCAAGCGCGTCGAACGCGACATGGATTTCGACGGCCCGTTCCACGGCAAGGAAGGGCGCATCCCGGTCCGCCGCATCTTCCCCGATCTCTGGCCGGAACACGCCAAGGCGCTGGGCGAGGCGCTCGGCAGGTCGGGCATGAAATACCTGCCGGATCAGAACGGCGCGTTCGAGGACGGCTATTTCCCGATCACCATTTCCAACGCCTACGAACGCCGCGTCTCGGCGGCGATCGGCTATCTCGATCCGGGAACGCGGATGCGGGAGAACCTGACGATCTCGACCGACACGGTGGTAACGGGCCTCATCTTCGAGGACACGCGCTGCGTCGGCATTCGCGCCCGCGTCGCCGGACGCGAGGAGGAGTTTCGTGGCAACGAAATCATCCTCTCCTCGGGCGCGATCCACTCGCCGGCGCATCTGCTGCGCGCGGGCATCGGGCCGGCGGGGCATCTGCGCGATCTCGGCATCCCGGTGGTCGCGCATGTGCCGGGCGTCGGGCAGCGGCTGATGGACCATCCCTCGATCGCGCTCGCCGCCTTCGTCAAGCCGCATGCGCGACTGAAGGCGCACACGCGGCGGCACATGATGGTGGCGTGGCGCTACTCGTCGGAGATGGCCGGCGTGCCCGCGGGCGACATGTTCGTCGGTGCGACGGTGAAATCGTCCTGGCACGCGGTCGGCGAGCAGATCGCCTCGATGATCCTGTTCGTCAACAAGACCTACTCGGAAACCGGCCAGGTCAAGCTGCGCTCGGCGGACTGGCGCGACGAGCCGGAGGTCGAGTTCAACCTGCTCTCCGACAGGCGCGACCTCGACCGATTGATGGAGGGATTCCGTCGGCTCGGACGGATCGCCGCAATGCCGGAGCTGCAAGCGGTGGCGAGCGATCCCTTCCCGGCGAGCTACGGCGACAAGGTGCGTCAGGTCGGCGCGGTCACGACGAAGAACCGCGTGATGACCAGCGTGATGGCGAAGATGCTCGACGGGCCGCCGGCGTTGCGCAGCTATCTCATCCGCAAGTTCATCATGGAGGACTTCACCCTCGAAGGCGTCATGGCCGACGACGACCAGCTCGAGGCCTTCGTGCGCAAGGCCGCCGTCGGCGTGTGGCACGCCTCGTGCAGTTGCCGCATGGGTGCCGCGAGCGACCCGATGGCCGTGACCGATCCGGCCGGACGGGTGCGCGGGGTGCAGGGGCTGCGCGTGGTCGATGCGTCGGTGTTCCCGGTGGTGCCTTGCGCCAACACCAATTTTCCGACGCTGATGACGGCGGAAAAGATCAGCGACGCGATCATCGAGGGTCGGTGATGCTCTCGCCCGCGACAGCCTCATGGATCGCGGCCTCGCCGTAGGTGCGCTCCAGGCGGCGGATGGTGAAATGCGCGCGGGCGAGGCCTTCGTAGTGGGCCATGAACGCGCCGTTCACCAG
>DATIMU010000076.1:0-4005 GCA_035475015.1 Acetobacteraceae bacterium | reverse complement strand
TAGGTGTCGTCGGACAGCAGGTTGCGCAGCCCGTCGCGATTGCCCGCGGCGAACGCCTCGACGATCATGCGGAACGCCTGCTCAGCGCCGTCGAGGAAGCGGGCCGGCTCGAAGCCGCGATCCACTGCCTGCATCCGAGCGAGCGTGGCACCCAGCGGGCTCGCCGGATCGGGCACCGCGCGGGTAGGGGCGGGCGGTGCGGTCTCCGCCCGGCCGTCGATGACCGGCGCCCCGGGCGCGCCCGGCTGCGGCTGATAGGGCTGCGGCGGCCGCTCATATCCGGTACGCCGCCCCAGGATGCTGCGCAGGCGCAGCACCAGGAATCCCGCGATCATCGCGAACAGGACCAGGTCGATCGGAAAGCCGCTAGAGCCCATAATTACTCTCCCTAGCCTCACAGATAAGGGCGCGGCGGCACTTCCACAACAAAAGTCGAGCTACTCGGGATTGCCCCGGGCCCGACCGACCGGTATTGCGCCTGGATGATCCTGCTGCGGCACGGCCAGAGCGAGTTCAATCTGCATTTCACGGCGACCCGCCGCGATCCGGGCATCCACGACCCGAAGCTCACCGAGCTCGGCCACGCCCAGGCCGAGGCCGCGGCGGAGGCCCTGGCCCGGGAGCGGATCACGCGGATCATCGTCTCGCCCTATACCCGCGCGCTGCAGACCGCGGCGCCGGTCGCGCGGCGTCTCGGCGTGCCGGTGTTCGTCAATCCCGTGGTGCGGGAGCGCTATTCCTTCACCTGCGACATCGGCTCGCCCCGCGCCGAGCTGGAGGCGGCGTGGCCGGAGCATGATTTCACCGCGATCGAGGAGGTCTGGTGGCCGTCGGTCGACGAGCCCGGCGCCTCGATCATCGGCCGCGCCGCGCTGTTCCGCGCCGAGATGGCGGCGCTGGAGGACTGGTCGGACACGCTGGTGGTCAGCCATTGGGGCTTTATCCTCTGCATGACCGGGCAGAGCGTGATGAACGGCAATTGGCTGCGCTGCGACCCGACGGCGCCGGCGCCCGAGCAGCTGATCTGGAAAGCCTGAGATTTCGCCGTCTTGAGCCAGCTCGGGCGAAGAGCGGCATGGCGCGCACGCGCCGGGCGTGCTACCGCCGGGTCGCACCCTCGGCGCCGCCACGGCGCGACTGAATACGGAGCTTGACATGTCCCAGACCGCACCCGGCCCGCAGGCGCAGACCCAGACGCCGCCGCTGGTCGTGAACATCCAATACGTGAAGGACATGTCCTTCGAGGTGCCCAACGCGCCGGCGATCTACACGCAGCTGCGCGCCCAGCCGCAGGTGAACATCAATCTCGACGTCAACGCCCGCCGTATCCAGGAGAACCAGCACGTCTATGAGGTGACGCTGATGATCCGGGCCGAGGCGCGCGAGGCCGCACCCGGCCAGCCGGGGGCGGGGCAGACCAACATCGCGCAGTCGGGCAACGGCCAAGGCGGCAACGGGCAGACCGATGGCGGCCAGGCGGCGGCCAGCGCGCCCACCGTGTTCGTGGCCGAGCTGGCCTATGCCGGCGTGTTCACGCTGAACAACCTGCCGGACAACGCGATCGAGCCGGTGCTGCTGGTCGAGTGCCCGCGCATCCTGTTCCCCTTCGCCCGCAACATCCTCGCCGACGTCACCCGTGACGGCGGCTTTCCACCGGTGCTGCTGCAGCCGATCGACTTCGTCGCGCTGTGGCAGAGCCGCCGCCAGCCCCAGCCCGAGGCGACCGCCCAGGCCTGAACGCCGGGGGCTGAGCGTCGGGCACCCCCCATCCTGGACGGGGCTCACTCCAGGATGGGCGCCGACCAGTGCAGCGCGTCGCGGATGTCGCGCCGGCTCTCATGGCAGGCGATGTAGTTCGGGCCGGTGAAATCCTCGTCACGGCTCCCGAATGGCCGGAAGGCGACGCCCTCCGGGTACAGCTTGCCGACCTCGAACCCGCGCTCGGTGAAGAAGCTGCAGTAATCTTCGAGGAACCGGCGGGTACGGACGTTGATCGGGCCATACTCGAACTGCACGAGCTCGATGGCACCCCGATCGAATGCCTCGCCGAAGCCTTGCAGGACGGCAAGCTCGGCGCCCTCGACGTCGATCTTGAGGAAATTCACCCGATCCAGCCCGTGCTCCCGCAGATAGGCGTCCCCGGTGGTGATCCGCGCCGCGACCTCGGTCAGTGAGCGGATGCCGTGCTCGGCGGCGGAGATCGCGAAGACGTCGTGGATGGTGCTGGTGGCGGTCGTGCTCTCGTCGGAAAAGTAGATCGTGATCTCGCCCTCGTGATCGCCGAGCCCGATGCCATTGACCACCAGGCGATCGGGAAACGCCGCTTCGGCATTGTTGCGCAGCTCCTCGGCGGTGCGTGGTGCGATCTCGAATGCGTGTACCGTCGCGCTCGGCAGGTGACGGCACGCGGCGAGCGACCAGTCGCCGACATTGGCGCCGACATCCAGCAGAAGGGCAGGGGCAAAGGGGCGCAGACGATCCAGCAAAGCCTCCTCACCGTTGCGGCGGACGTCGTACTGCTTGTTCTTCCAGGAGAAAATGGCCTTGCGGCAGAAATCCGCCAGCGCCACGGTGCCGCTCGCGGAGCGGTCCTGCATGATCTGCCCCGCCAGCCACGCGCGATTGCCCGGCCCCATCTTGTCGAGCATCCGGCGGAGCACGGCCAGATTGGCCCTCGCGGCGAGGCGGGTCAGGTTCGGCATTCGGGGCACCCGTCCGATGAGAGAAGCTTGGCCGGGTTATATGGGGCCGGGCATCCCGTCACAACGCCACCCGTGGTCCGGCAGCCGAGCATCGGTCGCACGCACCCTGGGACTGGCATGAAACCGCCATGCGGCCGCCACGTTCTACTGTCTTGCTGGCCATTGAAGCGAGACGATCGGAGACGGTTGCGATGACGGATACTGAATACAGCTGTAAGCTCGACGAACTGGACCGGCTGCTGAACGACCCGGACGTGCCGATGGAGCCCGCCCGGGTCTGGTCGCTGCTGGCCGAATTGTCGCACCCCGAGGGGCTAGGCGCTCAGGCCTGCCAGGGGGCCGATTGACGGGACTGGTCGCCGCTCGGCGGCGATGAGGAATTCGCGGTTGCCCTCGGGGCCGGTGATGGGGCTTTCCGTCACGTCCAGCACGCGCCAGCCCGGCAGCGCCTCCCACCAGGCACGAACGCGCGCGCACACCGCCTCGTGCACCGCTGGGTCGCGCACTACGCCCTTGCCGCCGACCTGGGCGGGACCGGCCTCGAATTGCGGCTTGATGAGCGCGATGGCCCACGCCTGCGGGGCGCACAGGGAAAGCGGCGCCGGCAGCAGGGTGGCGAGGCCGATGAAGCTGGCGTCGCACACCAGCGCGCCGACCGGCTCGGGCACGGCCTCCGCCGTCAGATAACGCGCGTTCGTCCGCTCGTGGACGACCACGCGGGGATCGCCGCGCAGCTTCCAGGCGAGCTGCCCGTGGCCGACATCGACCGCGTAAACCCGAGCGGCGCCGTGTGTCAGCAGCACGTCGGTGAACCCGCCGGTCGAGGCGCCGATGTCGAGGCAGACCCGCCCGGCCGGCGACAGGCCGAAATGCCGCAGGCCATGTTCCAGCTTGATGCCGCCGCGTGACACCCAGGGATGTGACTGGCCGCGCACCTCCAGCGGTGCGTCGGACGGCACTGCCTCGCCGGCCTTCATAACCCTGCGATCGCCGGAGAACACTTTGCCGGCAAGGATCAGGGCCTGCGCGCGGGCGCGGCTCTCGGCCAGGCCGCGCTCGAACAGCAGGTGGTCGGCGCGCCGCTTGCCGCCCTCCTTCACCTGCCGAGGCGCGCGGCGCCGGGCAGGCTATCCGCGATACCGAGTGCCTGGAGCGCGGTCGCGGTGATGTCCTTTGCGGTGAGGTTTGCGGCGATGAGCTGCCTGGCCTGGGTGTCGTGGTCGATGAAGCGGTCGGGCAGGGTCATCGGGCGGAACTTGAGGCCGCCGCGGCCTTCCACCCCGTCGAGCAGCCCGGCCCAGGC
>DATIMU010000075.1:0-7659 GCA_035475015.1 Acetobacteraceae bacterium | reverse complement strand
GAGCTATGAGAAGGCGCTGATCTCCCCGGAGGATTTCGTCGACACCCTGACCCGCTTCTGCGGCCTCGACCCGGCGCCGGATAGCCGAAGCCGGATGGCGGATCTGGTGCGCCCCAATCCGGAGGCGTATCTGCGCGGCGCCCGGCGGCAGTTCGCCGGCTCGGTCGACGCGCTGCAGAATGACATCCTGCATGGCTGGTGCTGCCAACTCGACCAACTGACGGCGGTGACGCTCGACCTGTTCCTCGATGGCCGCAAGACCGCGACGGTGCAGGCGGATCGGTTCCGCGAGGACCTGGTCGCCGCCGGCTACGGGAACGGCAATCATGGCTTCAGCATCGACCTGACGCCGTTTGCGGCCGATCCGGACATGGTGGTGCGCGTCAAGGTGAGCGGTCGGACCTTCGAGCTGAACAACAGCGGGCGCCGGCTCGGCGAGTACGAGGTGCAGCCGGCCTCCGCCTGAATGCCATCACGCCGCGGCGACCGCGTCCTCGACCTGCCGCAGCACGTCCGCCAGGCCAGCGCGCAACGCCTGCACGATCGCCGGCGGGTCGGCCGATGCCAGCCGTTCCTCGGCGGTGAAGTTGCGCTGCATGAGGATCTTGACCGGATTGGGGCGCTGATCCAGCAGCACGACGCTGAGCGTGACCCGCGCCGTGCCGGCCGGCGGATTGGCCAGGAACGCGGTCAGCGTGCCTTCCAGCACGAGATCGGCGTTGAGCCGGCTGCCCGGCGCGACAACGGCGCGGAATTTTCCGGAGTCGGCCAGCCACTGGCGCAGATCGCTCTCCACGCTCTCCGCCGGCGGCACGGTCCACTCTTCGTAATAGGCGATATCGAGGCTGCCATCCGGCCGCAGGGATTGCAGCCCGCGCGCGCCGAGGCCCGGCGCCGCGCCGATGCCGCGCACCAGCAGCACCTTCCCGCGCCGCGCCGGCGGTCGGGATGACGGCCGGCGGACCACCAGCGGCCATTCCCGCTTCTCCGCGTAGGGCCGCTCGGACAGCCCGCACCCGGCGAGCGCCAACGCGCCGGCGAGCACCATGCGCCGCCTCACCGGCCGCGCTCCGGCCGGCGCGGCGGCGGGGCGCCGAACAAGACCCCCGCCGGATATTGCCGCAGCGCCTCCGAGGTCTCGCGTAGGTTCGTGACCGTCGCCTGCAGGTCGCGCAACAGCGGGGCGAGGGATTGTTGCAGATCGGCGGTGCCGTTATTGGCGCGCCGCGCGGTGGCATCGAGTGCCGCGATCAGCGCGGGCAGCTTGGCCGCCGCCACCGAGAGCCGGTCGGCGGCGGTCGCCGCGTTGGTGAGCAATGTCCGCAGCTCCTTGCCCTGGACGGTGTCGCGCACCGACCCAGAGGTCTTGCGCAGATCGGCGGTCAACGCCGGCAGATCCGCCGCCTGCACCTGCTGGCGCAAGCTATGCAGCAATACCGTCGCCTCGGCGAGCGTGGTGTGCACGTCGCCGTCCTTCAACTCCCCCCGCACGTCGCCCAGCAGCCCAGTCAGCCCTTCCGCCAGTGCCGCGAAATCGACGCTGTTGAGCTTGGCGAGGAATTGCTGCGCCGCGTCCTGCACCTGCGACAAGGTGCTCGGCATGGACGGGATGTATTCGGCCCTCGGGCTCCACGGCACCTTCAGCGGCGGATACTGGTTGGGCGGCACGAAATCGAGCTCGATATAGCTGAGGCCGGTGAGACCCTGCGAGGCGACCCGGGCGCGCAAGCCGGTGCGCACGGCGGTTTCCGTGTCGGGCAGCTTGCCGACCCGGTTGGGGTCGATCACGAAGCGGACGAAGACCAGCCGGTAGGTGGCGCTGCGTATGTCGGGCGGCTCGCCCCGGCCGTACTCGGCGCTCACCAGGCCGATCTTGGTCACCCGGCCCAAGGTGACGCCGCGGAACTTCACCGCCGCGCCGACCTCCAGCCCCTGCACCGATTCCTTGAAATAGCTCTCGAACGGCACCCCCTCGCTGAACCGGTTGCCGCTCAGGAACGCCACGAGGCCGATCAGCAGGGCGATCCCGCCGACGATCAGCAGGCCGACCCGGAACGAGACGCCGCGGCCGTACATCAGGCGGCCGCCGGCGCCAGCACTTCGCGCCGGAAGAACGCCCGCACGGTGGGGTTGTCGCTCTCGTCGCGCAGCCGCCGTGGGTCGCCCTCGGCGATGAGGCCCTGTGCGGCCCGGTCCAGCATGATGCAGCGGTCGGCGATGGCGAGGATGGAGGCGAGTTCGTGCGTCACTACGACGAACGTGGCCCCGAGGTCGCGGCGCAAGTCAAGGATCAGCCGGTCGAGTCCCGCCGAGGTGATCGGGTCGAGCCCGGCTGATGGCTCGTCGAGGAACAGCAGCGGCGGGTCGAGCGCCATCGCCCGGGCGATCCCCGCCCGCTTGGCCATGCCGCCGGAAATCTCCGCCGGCATCAGCGCCGCCGAGTCGCCCAGGCCGACCAGCCCGAGCTTGACCCGCGCCACCGCCTCGCGGGCGGACAGCGGCAGGTCGGTGTACATCTCCATCGGCAGCATGACGTTCTCCAGCAGGGTCATCGAGCCGAACAGCGCGCCCGACTGGAACATCACGCCGATCTCGCGCAGCACCGCCTGCCGCCCCGCCTCCCCTTCCCGGCCGGTGATCGTCCGGCCGCGGATGACGATGTCCCCGGCACTCGGCGTGAGCAGGCCGATCAGCTGCTTCATCAGGGTGGACTTGCCGCAGCCCGAGCCGCCGAGGATCACGAACACCTCGCCCGGCGCCACGGTGAAGGACACATGCTCGAAGATGGTGCGCGCCCCGAAGCGCTGCGCCACGTCGGTCGCCCTGATCTCGGTCGGCTCGCCCTCGCTCATAGGCCGAGCCGGAAAATAAGCAGGGCGAACACGCCGTCGAGCACGATGGTCGAGACGATCCCGCCGACCACCGCGCCGGTCGCCGCCAGTCCCACGGCGCGCGGCCCGACCCCGGTACCCAGGCCCTCGCGGCAACCGATCGCGGCGACCACGGCGCCGAAACAGAGCGCCTTGACCAAGCCCTCGAACAGATCGGTCAGCGTCACCGCCCCGACCACCTGGTTGGCCACCGTCACCAGCGGAAAGCCGAACGCCATCATCACCACGGTCATGCCGAGCAGCCCGGCGATGTCGAGAACCATGGTCATCACCGGCATCACCAGCATCGCCGCGATCAGCCGGGGCAGCACCAGCATCGTCATGGGGTCGAGTCCCATCGTGACCAGGGCGTCGACCTCTTGGTTCACCTTCATGGTGCCGATCTCGGCGGCGAAGGCGGAGCCGGTGCGCCCGGCCAGGATCACCGCGGCGAGCAGCGGCCCGAGTTCGCGCAGCAGGCTGATCGCGACGAGGTTGGCCACGTAGAGATCGGCGCCGAAGCGCTGCATCGGCACGGCGGACTGGAAGGCCAGGATCAGGCCGATGAGGAAGCCGAGCAGCACCACCAGGGGCAGCGAGCGCACACCCGCCTGATCGATGTAATTCAGCAGATCCTGTGCCCGCAGCACGCGCGGGTTGCGCGGCAGCCGCACCAGGGCGAGTACCGCCTCTCCGAGGAAGGCGATGCCGTTCGCGGAGGCCCGCCATGCGGCCCCTGCGATGTCCCGCAGACGCAGCGGCGGCAGCTTCACGGGAGGCGGCAGCGTGGTCCCCGCAGCGCGCACACGATCCAGCAAGGCATGGAACTGCTCCTGCTCGCCTTGCAGGCTCACCTCGCCGCCATGCGTGGCCTCGATGGCGATCAGGAACGCCGCGCCGGCGGTATCGACCAGCGTGACCCGCGACAGATCGAGCGCGAGCGAATGCCGCCGGGCGCGGCGTGCGGCGCGCATCGCCCGCTCCCAGAGCAGCCCGATCCCTTCGGCGTCCAGTTGCCCGGCGAACTCCAGCGCCACGGCGGCATTCGGGCCGCTACCGCGATCGGCCACGGTGAGTTCCGCGACCCTGAAGCCCGGCTCCGCCGAGCCGGCCTGCGCTTCCGGCATCGCGGCCGACGGTCGGCTCAGCGCGCGAGCCACGCGGCGAAGCGCTGGCTCAGCTTGTCGAGGTTGTCGCGCCAGAATGCCTCGTCGATCGGCAGCGCGCCGGCCTGGTTGGCCGGATTGAGCGGCACCATCGCCAGCAGCTCGGGCGTCAGCCCGTCCGTGGCGCCCTTGGCGAGCCCGGCATACGGGATCAGCGGCACCAGCCGCGCCTCGATCGCCGAGTCGCCGGCGAAATACAGGAACTGGTTGGCCTGGCGCAGGTTCGGGCTGCCTTTCATCACGCTCCAGAAATGGATCGCTGACAGGCTCCCCGCCCATTGCACGCCAAAATTGCGGTGCTGGTTGCGGTTGGCGAGCGCGATGCGCCCGTTGCTCGCGCTCGTCATCAGAACTTCGCCCGAGCCCAGGATGCGGGCGGCCTCGTCGCCGGATTGCCACCACACCGCGTAGGGCCTGATCTGGTCCAGCTTGCGGAAGGCGCGCTCGATCCCGTCACTGGTGCGCAGCGTCTTGTAGACGTCGCCGGGTGCCACCCCGTCGGCGAGCAGGGCGATTTCCAGATTGGTGCGCGGCCCCTTCATCAGCCCGCGCTTGCCGGGATATTTCGCCACGTCCCAGAAATCGGCCCAGGTGGGAGTGGCCGGAAACTTGTCGCGGTCCCACGCCAGCACGGTGCTGTACATGGCTGTCCCGACGCCGCAATCATTGACCGCGGGCGGCAGGTAGTGGTCCTTGCCGCCGATCGCCGACCAGTCGAGCTTTTCGAGCAAGCCTTCCTCGCAGGCGGTCAGCATCTCGTCGCCGCGCAGCGCCACCACGTCCCAGCCGGCGGCGGGGTCCTTGTGAGCGCGCAGCGCCTCGAGGCCGCCGTCCCAGTGCTGCTCCTGCACCGCGATGCCGGTGGCCTCGGTGAACGGCTTGAAATAGACCGAGCGCTGCGCGTCCTGGTAGCCGCCGCCGCGCGAGACGATGGTGAGATCCCGCGCCGCGGCCGACGAGGCGCACGCGATCGCGAGCGCGGCGGCTGCGAAAATGATGCGGGCTGTCATTTCGATCAGGCTCCGGTTCCTGCTAAGCTGGCGGGACGGTATCGCCCGGCAACGCAAGGGGCAACGCGGCGTTGCCTCAAAGCCGCGACGGCACCGTTCCGGCATAGGGCCGGGGACTCGCCACGGCAACCGCCCGCGAAGCACGGCGTTGGCGCCGTATCGCCAGAAGGAGAATGACAAATGAGCCCCGCCGATACCATGTCCGATAAGGCAAACGACGCCAAGGAACAGATCGCCAAGTTGCGCGAGCAGGTGGAAACGCTGATGCGCGACCGCGTGACGCCGGCCCTCGCCGGCGCCGCCGGACGGGTCGAGCACGCCGCGCGGGCGACCTCCGGCATGGCGCAGGAACAGGCGGAGGCGATCTCCGGCCGGGTGCGCGAGCAGCCGCTGATCGCGCTGCTGGTCGCCGCCGGGGTGGGCTATCTCATCGGCCGCATCGTCCGCTGACCATGCGCACCCTCCGCCTCGCCCGCATCGCCGCGCAGGCGGAGGGCCTTGTCCTCCGCCGTCATCTCCGCCGCATCATCGTGCAGGCGATCCTCGGCGCGATAGCCGCGGTATTTCTCATCAGCGCCCTCGCCGTGGCGCACTTCGCCGGGTGGCTCGCGCTGGTCCGGGTGGTCGCGCCGGTGTACGCCGCGCTGATCGTGCTGGGGGTCGATGTCGTCATCGCGGCGATCCTCGGCCTGCTGGCGATGCGCTCCAGCCCCGACCGGATCGAGCGGGAGGCGGTCATGGTGCGCGACCAGGCCAAGCAGCAACTGGCGATCGCCGCCGCCACCGCCTCGACCTTCGCGCCGGTGGCGCGACTGATGGGGCTGCGCCACGTCTCGGGCCTCGTGATCGGCGCGCTGGCGACCCGCTATCTCACGCCGCGACGATGACCCAACGCTGACCCTCCCTCGCCGGGCGGCGCTTCCGACGCTATAGGATCGCCGACCCGAAGGGAGAGGCATCGTATGACGGAAGAGAGCGTGATGGTCCGGCGGGACGGCCGGATCGGCCGGATTCTGCTCAACCGGCCCAAGGCGCTGAACGCGCTCGACCTGCCGATGATCCGCGCCTGCTCCCGCGCGCTGGAGGAGTGGCGCGACGATCCGGCGGTTCATGCCGTCGTGATCGAGGGCGCCGGCGATCGCGCCTTCTGCGCCGGCGGGGACATCCGCGCCGTGCGGAACCACGCGATGGCCGGCGAGACCGAGCCGGTGGAGAGCTTCTTCGCCGAGGAATACGCGCTCAACCGGGCCATCGCCGAGTATCCCAAGCCCTACGTCGCGCTGATCGACGGCATCTGCATGGGCGGCGGCATCGGCGTCTCGGTGCACGGCGCCTACCGCGTCGCCAGCGAGCACGCCATGTTCGCCATGCCGGAGACCGCGATCGGCTTTTTCCCCGACATCGGCGCGACCTATTTTCTCCCACGCCTGCCGGGCAGCCTCGGGATGTATTTTGGCCTCACCGGCACGCGCGTGCAGGGCGCGGACGCCGTCCACGCCGGCTTCGCCACGCATTTCGTCCCGCGCGCGGAACTGCCCGCCCTCGCCGCCGCCATCGCCGAGGACGGCGTTGCGGCGCTCGGACCGCGCACAGTGCCGCTGCCGCCCTTCGCGCTGGCACCGCACCGCGCGGCGATCGACCGCTGCTTCGGCGCCGACAGCCTCCCCGGCATCATAGTCCGCCTCGAGGCGGACGGCGGCGACTGGGCGCAGCAGACCCTCGCGACGTTGCGCGGCATGTCGCCCTCGTCGCTGTTCTGGTCCTTCGAGATCATCCGGCGCGGCGCCGCCAGCACGCTCCCGCAAGCCCTTGCGGCCGAGCTTGTCCTCACCCGAACGGTCACGCAGCACCCCGACTTCCACGAAGGCGTCCGCGCGATGGTGGTGGACAAGGACCGTCAGCCGAAATGGCAACCCGCCCGCATCCAGGACGTCAAGCCAGAGGAGATTCTCCGCCTTTTCGCCTGAGCCGATGTGCCGTCCGAACGTTCGCGAACTGCCCGGTGGGGCGAAATGAGTTAGACCCGCTCCGTCATCGCGAGGAGCGCTTGCGACGAAGCGATCCATGCCGCTCGCACGATGGATCGCCACGCCGCCCAAGCGCGGCTCGCGATGACGGGTACGACGGGACGGTTCTGTGGTCGGCCTTCCACGGGGGTAGCGTATGCCCGCCTTCATCTGCATCACCTGCGGCACCCAGTATCCGCCCTCCGACGCAGCACCCTCGGGCTGCGCGATCTGCCAGGAGGAGCGGCAATACGTGAACCCGCTCGGCCAGTCCTGGACCACGCTGGAGGCGATGCGGCGGACGCATTTTTCGACGTTCCGCCAGCATGAGCCGGGGCTGATCGGCCTCGGCACTGCGCCCTCCTTCGCCATCGGGCAGCGGGCGCTGCTAGTGCGCTCGGGCGACACCAACGTGATGTGGGATTGCGTGTCGTTCGTCGACGACGCGGCAATCGAGATCGTGCGCGCGCTCGGCGGCATCGGCGCCATCGCGATCTCGCACCCGCACTACTATGCCTCGATGGTAGAATGGAGCCAGGCGTTCGGCGCGCCGATCTTGCTTCACGCGGCCGATCGCCAATGGGTGATGCGCCCCGATCCGGCGATC
>DATIMU010000074.1:0-3383 GCA_035475015.1 Acetobacteraceae bacterium | reverse complement strand
GTGATGGCCTCGCCCAGGAGCTGCGCGTCGTCCACCACGCGGTTGATGAGGCCCCAATCGAGCGCCGTCTCGGCCGGCAGCTTCTCCGCGAGCAGCGACAGCTCCATCGCCCGGCTCATGCCGATCATGCGCGGCAGCACGTAGGAGGAGCCGCAATCCGGCACCAGGCCGATGCGCGCGAAGGCCTGGAGGAAATAGGCGGAGCGGGCGGCGAGCTTGATGTCGGCGGAGAGGGCGAGGCTCATGCCGGCGCCGGCCGCCACGCCGTTGACGGCGGCGACGATCGGGATGGGCAGGGCGCGCAGGCGCAGGAAGGTGGGATGGTACCAGCTTTCCAGGTCGCTCTTGGCCTCGCCGCGCGCCTCGGCCTGCCGATCACGCGGCTTGCGGTCGGGATCGGCGAGATTGGCGCCCGAGCAGAAGGCGCGGCCGGCGCCGGTGATGAGCAGGCAGCGCGCCTCGCTCGCCTCCAGCCGGTCGAGCGCGGCCGACATGTCCTCGCGCAGCTTCTGGCCGAAGGCGTTGAGCACGCCGGGGTCGTTCAAGGTCATCACCGCGACCCCGTCCGCCATGTCGAGCAAGATCCTGCCGTGCTTCACCGGATGCATCCTTTGCGTTGTCCCGGCCGAGATTGCCGGAGCGGCGGCGCGGTGCCCAGGGGGGTTCGTAACGTTGGTCTCGAGGGCGAGGGTCAATGCTGGGCCGACATTCGCACCCGACTTTCGCATCAGGTAAGCGCCTGATTCGGAACGACTCGCAATGCGTTGCACAGATCTGGACTGTTGCAACGTGCCGCCTGGATTGATCACTCGCAGATCGTCTCCGGCTTGATCGGCGCAACCCATCAGGCCGAGGCTTCGGGTATCTCCGAACCGCGCGTTGTCTTGGCGAAGCGCTGCATCTCTCCGCCTAACGAAACCCAGGGCTGCGCGCTGTCACAGTAGATTTGCCTGGAAGGCTTCAGCCAGCTTGCGTCGTCCAGCGTGCCGGCAAAAATGATCACTGCGCCGGGCATGATGTCGCCCTCGTTCATCAGGCCGGAACCGTATTCACGCAGAAACGATGGCGCTTCGGTTTTCCGCTGTCCCCTATGAAATCATAGGTCCTGGTGATGCCGTTTATGGTCGGCGCGGCGGCAGGTAGCGCGATCATAACCCCAAAGGCGCTGCCGGTAGCCTTCTGGCATGTCGTGCAGTGGCAGACGAAAGTGAAGAGCGGTTCGGCGTTAGCATTGTATGTAATTTCGCCGCAGTGACAGCTTCCTTTAATCTCGGGCATGACATCCCCTTTGTGAGCGTCATTCAGCGAGCCACAATCGTGGCACGGCTCCGACAACCGGCCAAATTGTCCCCCAGTCGCCAGTTCGACGACCGGGGACGCCGGTGCCGGGGGCCCACCATGACCAACCGCCACAGTGACTCCTACGAATTCGCCCCCCGCGCCTTCTGGCGCATCTCGGCCCAGTCGGTGTCGGTCCAGTCGAGCAGCCGTTCGGTCTGGCTGCCGCCGTCGCCGAGATGCTGTTTTCCGCCGTCGATCACCACGCATTCGCCGTTGATAAAACCCGCCCGGTCGGAGACGAGGTAGCTGCACAGATCGGCGAACTCGCCGTGCTCGCCGACGCGGCCGAGCGGGATTTCCTTGCCGATCGGCTTGGCGCGCTCGCCCGGCGGGCTGAGGCGCTGCGTGGCGCCCGGCGTCGGGAACGGGCCGGGGACGACGGCATTGAGGCGAATCCGCTGCGGCCCCCATTCCACCGCGAGGCTTTTGGTCATCGCGTGCACGCCGGCCTTGGCCATCGCCGAGGGTACGCGGAACGCCGCCCCCTTCAGCGCCGAGAGGGTCAGCACGCTGAGCACGGCCGCCGGCGCGCCGGCCTCGATCCAGCGCCGGCCGGCGGCGATGGTGCAGTAGGCGGCGCCGTGCAGCACGATGCCGAGGATGCTGTCGAGCGCGCGCGGCGAGAGCTTGTGGGTCTGCGCGATGAAATTGCCCGCCGCGTTGTTGACCAGCGTGGTGAGTGGGCCGTCCTGCCAGATCCGCGCCATCATCGCCTCGACGGCCTCGGGGTCGCGGATGTCGCAGCGGATCGGCGTCACGGTGCCGCCGAGGTCGCGCCGGAACGCCGCCGCGGTCTCCTCCAGCACTTCCAGGCGGCGACCGCAGATCACCAGCTCGGCGCCGAGCTCGACGAAGCGCCGGCCCATCGCGGCGCCGAGCCCGGTGCCGCCGCCGGTGACGAGGATCTTTTTTCCGGTGAGCAATCCGGGCTGGAACATCTTTTCTTTCCCCTCTCGTGGCGCGTCGCCCGAGCGTACCAGACGGCGCGCGATCACCCCAGCCGTCGCGTTGCCGCCGCGTGCTCTTGATGGGAGAGTGCGGCCATGCGCATCGCGTTCATCGGCGTCTCGCACTGGCACGCGCCGCTCTACTATCGCCCGGCCGTGCGGCTGTCAGGGGTGCGAGTGGTCGGCGTCTCCGATCCCGACGACGCGGTGGCGCGCCGGGTGGGCGCGGAACTCGACGTTCCGGGTTTTTCGGACCACCGCGCGCTGGTCGAGGCGACGGCGCCCGACTTTGCGTTCGTGTTCGGCCGGCATTGCGATCTCGCCGGCATCGCGGGCTGGCTGATCGAGCGCGGCGTGCCGATGCTGCTGGAGAAGCCGGGCGGGATCAACGCCACCGAGGTCGCCCTGCTCCGCGACCAGGCCGCGGCGCGTGGCGCCCATGTCGGCGTCGGGTTCAATTTCCGCGCGGGCGATATGTGCCGGAGCCTGCAAGCCGCGATCGGCGACGACGCGCTGACCTTCGCCGCATTCCGCTACATCGGCGGCGGGCCGTATCGCTATCGCGAATCGGGCTGCGCCTGGATGCTCGATCCGGCGCAGTCGGGCGGCGGCTGCACGATCAACCTCGCGGTGCATTTCTTCGACTTGTTCCGACTGCTCTCGCGCGCCGAGCCGGCGGAGGTCTCGGCGCTAATGAGCAACACGAGCTGGAACCTCCCGGTCGAGGATTTCTCCGCCGTGACGGTCCGCGCCCCGGGCGCGGTCTGCACCGTGGAGACCGGCTACGCCTATCCGGCGGATACCGGCGCGTTCGACCTGCATTTCAGTCTGCGCACCACGCGCAAATACATCGTGGTGCGCGCCGACGGCGCGATGGAGGTGCGTCGGCTGGCCGACGGCGCGGTGATGCAGAGCGAGGTCATGCCGCGCAACGCGCCGCTCTATCCGCTGTTCGTGCAGACCTGCATCGACCGCTTCGCGCGCGGCCAACCGCCTCTGGCGACGCTGGACGATCTCTCGCGGGCGATGGCGGTGGTCGATGCGGCCTATGCCGCCAGTCGCGCGGGCGGGACGCGGGTCTTGGTCCACTAGGCC
>DATIMU010000073.1:0-4006 GCA_035475015.1 Acetobacteraceae bacterium | reverse complement strand
GGCGCACGCGACCGGTCGGCCGATGACGTTCGCGATATGTGTCGTGCTGGTCATCGTCTGGGCGCTGACTGGTCCGCTGTTCCACTTCTCCGACACCTGGCAGCTCGTCATCAACACCGGCACGACGATCGTGACGTTCCTGATGGTGTTCCTGATCCAGAACACCCAGAACCGCGACGGGGCGGCGATCCAGGCCAAGCTCGACGAGCTGATCCGCACCGGCACGGCGCAGAACCGCTACATCGGCATCGAGACGCTGACCGAGGAGGAGCTGAACGAGCTGCGCGAACGTTGCGCGAGCCGTGCCCAGGTCGGGACGCCGGACCAGATCCAGGAGGCCGCGGACGCGGCGGAGGACGCGGCCAACGCGCGGGCGGCCCAGACCGCCAAGGAAGCGACCGGCGCGGCCTGAGCGGCCGGCGCGACCACTTGGCGATCTCGGCGCCGGCGGATAGGCTCGCTCCCGTCCAAGAAACAAGAATGCTCGCGCGATCCGTTCCAGGACGGCGCGGCTGACGGGAGAGGCTTTGCCATGCTGACCAGACGGACCGCGCTCGCCGGCGCCGCCGCGCTCACGGCGGCCGGCGGCATTCGCCCCGCCCGCGCGCAGGGCGACAACACCATCCGTATCGGCGTGCTCAACGACGAATCCGGGGTTTATCGCGACGTAGGTGGTCCGGGCTCGGTCGCCTGCGTGAAGCAGGCGGTGGCGGAATTCGCCAGCCAGCATGGCCTCAAGGTCGAGGTCCGGGTCGCCGATCAGCAGAACAAGCCGGACGTCGCCGTCGGCATCGCCCGCCAGTGGTTCGCGGACGGGGTGGACGTCATCACCGACATCCAGGGCTCGGCGATCGCGCTGGCGCTGCAGAGCGTGGTGAAGGACCGCGACAAGGTGATGCTGGCGTGCAACGTCGGCACCTCGGACCTCACCGGCAAGGCCTGCTCGCCGAACACCATCCATTTCGCCTACGACACCTACATGGTGGGCAGCGCGACCGGCTCGGCGGTGGTCAAGCAGGGCGGCGACACCTGGTTCTTCATCCGCGCCGACTACGCCTTCGGCAAGTCGCTGCAGAGCGACACGACGGGGGTGATCGAGCGGAGCGGCGGCAAGGTGATCGGCAGCATCGCCGTGCCGTTCCCCAACACCGATTTCTCGGCCGCGCTGATCGCGGCGCAGTCATCCGGCGCCAAGGTGATCGGGCTCGCCGAGGCGGGGACCGATCTCGTCAACTGCCTCAAGCAGGCGTCCGAGTTCGGCATCACCAAGCGCGGCCAGAGGCTCGCGGCGCTGCTGCTGTTTATCAACGACGTGCACGCGCTGGGGCTGCGGGCGGTGGAGGGGCTGGTGCTGTCCAACACCTTCTATTGGGATTTCAACGACCGCACCCGCAAGTTCACCGCGCGGGTGCGCGAGGCGATCGGCGCGCCGCCCAACATGTCGCAGGCGGCCAACTATACCGCCGTGCTGCACTATCTGAAGGCGGTCGCGGCGATCGGGGTGCCGGCGGCGAAGCAGTCCGGGCTTGCGCCGATCAAGTGGATGAAGGCGAACAAGATCGAGGACGACGCCTACGGCGAGGCGACGATCCGGCCGGACGGGCTGACCGTCAGTCCCGGCTATCTCTGCGAGGTGAAGAAGCCGGAAGAGAGCAAGCATCCTTGGGACTATTACCGGGTGCTGGCGACCATTCCGGTGGAGGACGCCTGGCGTCCGCTCGCCGCGGGCGGCTGCCCGCTAGCTGCCTGATGCGTTTCATACCACCGGGGGAATCCGCGCCATGCTGACCAGACGGGCCACGCTCGGGGCGGCCATCGCCACACTCGGGGCCGGCGGCGCCCGCCGCGCCCGCGCGCAGGCTGACAACACCATCCGGATCGGCGTGATGAACGACGAGTCCGGTGTCTATCGCGACGTCGGCGGCCCGGGCTCGGTGGTCTGCGTGAAGCAGGCCGTCGCGGAATTCGCCACCCAGCACGGCCTGAAGGTGGAGGTCCGGGTCGCCGACCATCAGAACAAGCCCGACATCGGCGTCGGCATCGCCCGCCAGTGGTTCGATGAGGGCGTCGACGTGGTGGCGGACGTGCAGGGCTCGGCCATCGGCCTGGCGCTCAACGGGCTGGTGCGCGAGCGCGACAAGGTGATGCTCGCCTGCAACGTCGCGACCTCCGACCTCACCGGCAAGGCGTGCTCGCCCAACACCGTGCATTTCGCCCACGACACCTACATGCTGGGCAACTCGACCGGCTCGGCGATGGTCAAGCAGGGCGGCGACACCTGGTTCTTCATCCGCGCGGATTATGCGTTCGGCAAGTCCATGCAGGCCGACACGGTTGCCGTCGTGGAAAAGAGCGGCGGCAAGGTGCTGGGCAGCCTTGCCGTGCCGTTCCCGAACAGCGATTTCTCGGGGGCGCTGCTGCAGGCGCAGTCCTCGGGCGCCAAGGTGATCGGGCTCGCCGAGGCCGGGCTCGATCTGGTGAACTGCCTCAAGCAGGCGTCGGAGTTCGGCATCACCAAGCGGGGGCAGAAGCTCGCCGCGCTCATCATGTTCATCAACGACGTGCACGCGCTCGGCCTGCCGACCACGCAGGGGCTGGTGCTGTCCAACACGTTCTACTGGGATCTGAACGACCGGACGCGGGCGTTTTCCAGGCGCGTCTGGTCGGAGATGGGCAATGCGCCGCCCAACATGTGCCAGGCGGCCAACTACTCGTCGGTGACACACTATCTGAAGGCGGCGGCCGCGCTGGGTGCCGCCGAGGCCAAAAAGTCGGGGCTGGCCGCGGTGAACTGGATGAAGGCGCACAAGGTGGAGGACGACGCGATCGGCGAGGCGACGATCCGCGTCGACGGCATCGCGGCTTCTCCGGCCTTCCTGTGCGAGGTGAAAAAGCCGGAGGAGAGCAAGCACCCTTGGGACTACTACCGAATTCTCGCGACGACACAGGGTGACAAGGCCTGGCGCCCGCTCTCCGAGGGAGGCTGCCCGCTCGCGGCCTGAGCGGCGCCGGGTCGGGTTGACGCGCAGGGCGGCCCCGTTCACAGACTGGAGGCGCGGTCCGATGGAGAGAAGGCGATGGAGTTCGCGCTGACAGAAGCGCAGGAGCAGATCCGCCAGGAGATCCTGCGCCAGTGCGCCCGGTTCGGCGACGAGTACTGGCTCGCAAAGGAGCGCGAGGCGGTGTTCCCGCACGAGTTCTACGCCGCGATGGTGGAGACCGGCTGGCTCGGCATCGCCATGCCGGAGGAGTACGGCGGCGCCGGACTCGGCATCGCGGAGGCCGCCGTGATGATGCAGGCGGTGGCGGAATCGGGCGCGGCGATGAGCGGCGCCTCGGCCATCCACATGAACATCTTCGGGCTCAATCCCGTGGTGGTGTTTGGCACCGAGGAGCAGAAGCGGCGGATGCTGCCGCCGTTGCTGCGCGGCGAGGACAAGGCGTGCTTCGCCGTCACCGAGCCGAATGTCGGGCTCAACACCACGCAGCTGAAAACCCGCGCCGAACGCCACGGCGACCGCTATGTGGTCAACGGCCAGAAGATCTGGACCTCGACGGCGCAGGTGGCGAACAAGGTGCTGCTGCTGACCCGCACCACGCCGCTCGAGGAGGTGGCGAAGAAGACCGCCGGGCTGACGCTGTTCTACACCGATCTCGACCGCTCGCGCGTCGAGGTCCGGCTGATCGAGAAGATGGGGCGGCACGCGGTCGATTCGAACATGCTGTTCATCGACAACCTGGAAATCCCCGTCGAGGACCGCATCGGCGAGGAGGGCCAGGGCTTCCGCGCCATCCTGCACGGCATGAATCCCGAGCGCATCCTGATCGCCGCCGAGGCGGTGGGCATCGGGCGGGTGGCGCTCGCGCGTGCGACGCAATACGCCAAGGACCGCGTGGTGTTCGGCCGCCCGATCGGGCAGAACCAGGCGATCCAGCATCCGCTGGCGGAATGCTGGGCCAATCTCGAAGCCGCCAACCTGATGATGCTCAAGGCGGCGCAGCTCTA
>DATIMU010000072.1:0-2546 GCA_035475015.1 Acetobacteraceae bacterium | reverse complement strand
GCACTCGACCCGGACACCGCTCGTCTGTTCGTCGAGATGGTGCGTCAGGGACCGCGCCTGCTGGCCTCGCTGCCGGCCGAGCAGCAGGCGCTGGTGCAGGGCGAGATCGCCGCCGCGTTCCGGGGCGTGTTCCTCACCGTGGCGTGCTTCTCCTGCACCATCGTCGCGGTGTCCTGGACCATGCCGCTGCGGCGGGTCTAGCCGCCGGCATTGAATGCAGGGTCATGCGGCCGTATCCTCCCAGGAAAGGGAGTTGCGTCCTTGCCTGTTCCCGCGCGTGGAGCGATCGACTGCGACGTTCATGTCGCCCTGCCGGGGACGCAGGTGCTGGTGCCCTATCTCGACGACTATTGGCGCGAGCATGTGGTCACGCGGGGGCTGGAGCGCGACAATCTCGACATTGGCGCCTATCCGCCCGGCTCGCCGCTGAGCGGCCGGCCCGACTGGCGGCCGGCGAAGGGCAATCCGGGGACCGATCTGGCGCTGCTCCAGTCGCAGCTGCTCGACGGGTTCGGGACGAAATTCGCCATCCTGAACTGCCTGCACGGCGCGCAGGTGATCTTCGGCGAGGATTTGTCCGCAGCACTGTGCCGCGCGATCAACGACTGGATCGCCGCCGAGTGGCTCGACCGGGACCCGCGTCTGCGCGCCTCCATCGTGATCCCGGCGCACAGCGCCGAGCTGTCGGCCGCCGAGATCGAGCGCGTGGCGCCAGATCGGCGGTTCGTGCAGGTGCTGATGCTGGTGATGGGCGAGCTGCCGCTCGGGCGGCGGCAGCACTGGCCGATCTACCAGGCGGCGGAGCGGCACGGACTGCCGATCGGCGTGCACGCCGGCAGCAGTTATCGCCATGCGCCGACCTCGCTCGGCTGGCCGTCCTATTATCTCGAGGATTACGTCGCGCAGTCCTCGGGCTTCGCCGGCGCGCTGAACTCGCTCATCACCGAGGGCGTTTTCGTGCAGTTCCCGGCGCTCAAGGTGGTGCTGATGGAATCCGGCGTGAGCTGGCTGCCGAACTACATGTGGCGGGCCACCAAGACGTGGCGGGCGGCGCGCATCGAGGTGCCGTGGAACAAGCGCTCGCCGGCCGAGTTGGTGCGCGAGCATGTCCGGCTCACCACCCAGCCGTTCGACGCCCCGAGTGCCACCGAGGTCGCGCGCATCGTCGAGGAGATCGGCTCGGACGACCTTCTGCTGTTCTCCACCGACTATCCGCACTGGCAGTTCGACGGCGAGGACGCGGTGCCCGAGGGCATTCCCGATGCGTTGCTGAAGAAAATCCTCGTCGACAATCCGCTCGCTACCTATCCGCGCCTCTCGTGAACCCGGAGGAATAGCCGATGAACATCACGGTCATGGATCGCGTTCCCGAGG
This sequence comes from Acetobacteraceae bacterium, assembly GCA_035475015.1. Lineage (GTDB taxonomy): Bacteria > Pseudomonadota > Alphaproteobacteria > Acetobacterales > Acetobacteraceae > JAFKFI01. The sequence continues at coordinate 1,172 of DATIMU010000072.1, read as the reverse complement.
TTTCGACGCAGAGCCAGTTGGGCTTCGTCGACTGCGACGTGCACCCCTACGTGAAGTCGGGGGCCGATCTCGACCCGTTCCTGTCGGAGCGGTGGCGCAAGCACCGCGCGACGATCGGCGGGCGCGGGCGGCAGGCGCTGTCGAACTCGCCGCAGTATTTCCGCCTGTCGCCCGGCACCGGGATGCGGCGCGACGCATGGCCGCCCGGCGGCGGGCATCCCGGCTCCGATCTCGGCTTCATGCGCGAGCAGGTGCTCGACAAGTTCGGCGTGACGCACGGCATGATGCTGCCGCTGATCGGCCGCTGCTCCGACGAGCGCAACGTCGAGTTCGGCGCCGCGCTTTGCACCGCCGTCAACGACTGGCAGGCGCAGGTGTGGTCGGACCCGGAGCCGCGGCTCAAGGGCTCCGTGCAGGTCACGGCGGAATACGCCGAGGCCGCGATCGCCGAGATCGAGCGGCGCGCGGGGGATCGGCGGTTCTCCCAGGTGATGATCCCGCCGCGTGGGCTCGAGCCGCTCGGGCGCCGGCGCTATTGGCCGATCCTCGAAGCCGCCGCGGCGAACGGATTCCCCATCGCGCTGCATCTCGGCGGCACCAGCGGCCATGCCTCGACCGGCGGCGGCTGGCCGTCGTTCTACCACGAGGAACATCATTCCTACGTGCAGAGCATGGAGGCGCTGGTCACCAGCCTGGTGATCGAGGGCGTGTTCGAGCGCATTCCGAATCTCCGCGTCGTGCTGGTCGAGGGCGGCTTCGCCTGGCTGCCGTCGCTGTGCTGGCGGCTCGACAAGCATTGGAAGCGGCTGCGCGAGGAGGTGCCACACGTAAAGCGGCTGCCCTCCGAGTATGTCCGGGAGCACATCTGGGTGACGACGCAGCCGATCGAGGAGCCGGAGCGGCCGGAGGATCTGCTGCAGACCTTCGAGTGGATCGGCTGGGACCGCATCATGTTCTCCACCGACTACCCGCATTGGGACCAGGACGATCCGCGCTTCGCGATCAAGGTGCCATTGCCCGAGGAGTTCCGCCGCAAGCTGTTCCGCGACAACGCGATGTCGCTGTACGGCCTCGCCTGAGCGATGGCCCGGCATGTCGTCGCCAGCGTGGGCGAGATCGCGCCGGGGGACTGCAAGATCGTCACCGTGCAGGGCCGCGAGATCGGTGTGTTC
>DATIMU010000071.1:0-7720 GCA_035475015.1 Acetobacteraceae bacterium | reverse complement strand
GAATCCAATCCGCCCGAGACGCCGATGACGATGCGCTTGATGCGCGCCGCGTCGAGGCGCTGCATCAGGCCGGCGACCTGGATGTTGTATGCCTCGTAACAATCCAACGCGAGCCGGTCGGGATCGGCCGGCACGAAGGGGAAGCGCGCGACGGTGCGCAACAACCCGACATCGCCCGCCGGCGGGTCGAGCCGGAAGCTCGCGCGACGGAACGCCACCCCGCCGGCGCTGTGGCGACGGTTGTCGTCGAAGGTGCCCTGCCGTGCGCGCTCCTGACGCAACAGGTCGAGGTCCACGTCGGCGATGGCGAATTGCGCGCCGGGGGGGAAACGCTCGGTCTCCGCCAGCGTCTCGCCGTTCTCGAAGATCGACGCCTGCCCGTCCCAGGCGAGGTCCGTGGTGCTCTCCCCCGCCCCAGCGGCGGCGTAGAGATAGGCGGCGAGGCAGCGCGCCGATTGCGATTGGCACAGCAGCCGCCGGGTCTCCGCCTTGCCGATGGTGATGTTGCTCGCCGAGAGGTTGGCCAGCACCGTCGCTCCGGCCAGCGCCGCCGCGCCCGAGGGCGGCTGCGGCACCCACAGATCCTCGCAAATCTCCGCATGCACGACGAGGCCCGGCACGTCCTCGGCGGCGAACAGCAGGTCGGTGCCGAACGGCGCCTCCAGCCCGCCCACGCGGATGGTCTCGCCGACCACGCCCTCGCCCGACGCGAAATGCCTGTGCTCGTAGAACTCGCGATAGTTCGGCAGATGCACTTTTGGCACCACGCCGAGCAGCCGGCCGCGATGGATGGCGACAGCGGTGTTGTAGAGCCGGCTGCCGTGGCGCAATGGCGCGCCCACCAGGAGCAGCGGCAACAATTCCCGCGAGCCCTCGACCAGCGAGGCGACCGCCCGCTCCACCGCTTCGAGCAGCGGGTCCTGCAAGAGGAGGTCGTCGATCGCATAGGCGGACAGCGCCAGCTCGGGGAACACCGCGAGCCCGGCCGACTTGTCGGCGCAGGTGCGCGCGAGATCGAGGATCGCCGTCGCGTTGGCCGACGGGTCGGCGAGCGCGCTGCGGATGGTGCAGGCCGCGACGCGCGCGAAGCCGTGGCGGTAGATCGAGCGGAAGTTTGCTTCCTTCATGGCGGTCATATTGGGCGGCCCCGGGACACTCGCCAACTCCACTTGACCCGGCGATCATTCACGGTCGCCCCGAAGGTGCCCCATACGCGCCTGCCCGCGCATCGCCGCAGATGGCCGGGTCAAAGCCCGGCCATGACGGAGGAGAAACGACCATCACCGGCGCTCGGCAAAGAAGCCGCGCAGCAGGGCCGCCGCCTCGCTCTCGCGCACGCCGCCGACCACCTCCGGCCGGTGATGGCAGGAGGGCGCGTCGAACACCCGCGCGCCGTGCTCGACGCCGCCGCCCTTGGGGTCGTAGGCGCCGAACACCAGGCGGCGGATGCGGAAGAAGCTGATCGCCTGGGCGCACATGGGACAGGGCTCCAAGGTGACGAACAGGTCGCAATCCGGCAGCCGGGCCTCGCCGCGCCGGCCGGCGGCGGCGCGCAGGGCCAGCAGCTCGGCGTGCGCGGCGGCGTCGTGCGCCGCCTCGACGGCGTTGCCTGCGCGGGCCAGCACGCCGCCGTCCGGGCCGACCACGACCGCGCCCACCGGCACCTCGCCGCGCGTGGCGGCAAGGCGAGCTTCGGCCAGCGCGATCTCCATCGGCGACATACGCTCTTCTTGCCCGCGCACGGTGCCGGGGTCTAGCAACGCGGCATGGACGAGATCAGCGAACGCCGCCCGCTCGTGGGCGTCACCCTCGATGCCGAGCAGCCGGGCGGCTATTCGGCCTATCCGTGGTACGCGCTCAGGGCGAACTACGCCGAGGCCATCGTCGCGTGCGGCGGCCTGCCCATCGCACTGCCGCACGACGCTTCGCTCGCCGGCGACTACCTCGACCGCATCGACGCGCTGGTGGTCACGGGAGGGGCGTTCGACGTCGATCCCGCGCTCTACGGCGGCGGCGCGCGGCACGCGACGGTGACGCTGAAGGAGGGCCGGACGGCCGCCGAGATGGCGCTGGTGCAGGGTGCGCTGGCGCGGGACCTGCCGGTGCTCGGTATTTGCGGCGGCCAGCAGCTCCTGGCGGTCGCCCTCGGCGGCACCTTGATCCAGCACATCCCCGACAGCGTGGCCGACGCGCTGGAGCACGAGCAGCCCAACCCGCGCCACCAAGCCGGGCACGACATCGCGGTGGTTCCCGGGAGCCTGCTGCATCGCATCGTCGGCGCCGCCACGATGCGGGTGAACTCGGCGCACCACCAGGCGGTGCGCGATCCGGGGCCCTCCGCGATCGTGAACGCCCGCGCCCCCGACGGCGTGGTCGAGGGCGTGGAGGATGCCCGTTTCCGCTTCGCCCTCGGCGTGCAGTGGCATCCCGAGTTCTTCATCGACCCCGGCGACCGACGCATCTTCGCCGCCCTGATCGCCGCCTGCCGCGCATGACGGACGAGCCCGCGCCCGAAGCCGAGCGCGGTGAGCGGATCGCCAAGTGGCTCGCGCGCGCCGGCATCGCCAGCCGGCGCGACGCCGAGGGCATGCTGGGCGAAGGTCGGGTCAAGCTCAACAACGCCGCCGTGACGCATCCGGCGACCTTCGTGGCCCCTGGTGACATCGTGCGGGTCGACGGCAAGGTGGTCGAGCCGCCCGGCCGCACCCGTCTGTGGCGCTATCACAAGCCGGACGGGCTGATGACCACGCATCGCGACCCCGAGGGGCGGCCGACCGTGTTCGAGCGGCTGCCGCCCGGCCTGCCGCGCGTGGTCAGCGTCGGCCGCCTCGACCTCAACAGCGAGGGGCTTCTGCTCCTTACCAACGACGGCGGCCTGGCGCGCTGGCTGGAACTGCCGGCGACCGGCTGGCTGCGGCGCTACCGGGTGCGCGTGCATGGCGTCGTGGCACCCGCCGATCTCGCGGCGCTGGCCAAGGGTGTCACGGTGGAGGGCATCAAATACGGCCCGATCGAGGCCGGGCTCGACTCGCGCAAGGGGGAGAACGCCTGGATCAACGTCGGGCTGCGCGAGGGGCGCAACCGCGAGGTACGGCGGGTGATGGCGCATCTCGGCTTGCAGGTGTCGCGCCTCATCCGCATCGCCTACGGCCCGTTCCAGCTCGGCCTGCTGCCGCGTGGCGAGATCGAGGAGGTGCCCGGCCGGGTGCTGCGCGATCAGTTGCCGCGCGACGATTTTTCCCCGAATGCGCATCGTCGCCGGTGAGTGGCGCGGCCGGACGCTCGCCGCGCCACCGGGACGCGACACGCGCCCCACCGCCGACCGGGTGCGGCAGGCGCTGTTCGACATGCTGCTGCACGCGCCCTGGGGCGGGCGCGACGCGGTCGTGGGGGTGCGCGTGCTCGACGCCTTTGCCGGCACTGGCGCCCTCGGCCTCGAGGCATTGTCGCGTGGTGCCGCGCACGCGACCTTCGTGGAGCGGGACCGGGCCGCGCTCGCCGCTCTGCGGGCCAATATTGCCGCCCTTCGAGCCGAGGCACGAAGCGCTGTCTTGCCATGCGACGTGCTGCATCCCCTCACCCAGCCCTCTCCCACGGGGAGAGGGCTTCTTCTCCCTGTGGGTGAGAGCAATGCGCACAACCTGGTCTTCCTCGACCCGCCCTACGGAGAGAACCTGATCCCGCGCGGACTTGCCGCGCTGCGCGGCTCGGGCTGGATCGCGTCGGGCGCCCTGATCGTCGCCGAGACGGCGCGCGAGGAACCGCTCCCGGTATCGGCCGAGCCGCTCGCGCAACGGGCGCATGGCGCGGCACAGCTAACCGTGTGGCGCGAGCCCTGACGGTCGATCCGGAAGCCAGACTTCGGGAGCCCGATGCTGGGACGGTGGATGATCCGACAGATTCTCGATCCGCCAGCTGTAGCCCATACGCGCGAGTTCCTGGCCGATCCGTCGTGCCAATGGATGATCGGTGGCCGCGTAGAAGCGGATGACCGCCCCGGTCGGCGGATCGGCGGCCGCTCTCGCGTCGACTTGACCGGGCGTGAGCCCGATGGCCGGCGCCAGCCGCTCCGCCGCCGCTTGGGCGTCTTCGGATCGAGCGGCGTGCAGGATGAGGAGAGCCTGGCCGCGAGGCGCCGCGTCCTCCCGCTCGGCAGCATGAGGGGCCTGGGCGACGGGCGGAGGGCTCGCCGGTGACGATGGTTGCGCGGGCGGGGTCGGCGGCGCCGGAGGCAAATCGGGGGAAGCGATGGGCGGCGGCGGAACGGGCGCGGGGAGGACGGGCGCGAGCGGAACGGGCGCGGGCGGGACAGCCTCGGCGGATGGCGCCGGGCTCGGCGCGGCCGCTGGCTCATCCCGATCCGGTCTCGGTTGCTTGGGCGGGGCGGCCCTGCCGGCGACGTCACGGGACGGCGGCTCGGCAGGCGGCCCGAGCCATTGCAAGATCCCGGCGACGCCCATGATCCCGAGCCAAAGCCCGAGCAGGGGACGCCATCCGAGGGATACCTTGGCCACGGCCAACCTCAAGCCGTCAGCCCCGCGCGCGGCAACCGGAGTGGAAGACATCTTCGCGGCCAATCATTTCATCCCCGCGTGGATCGTGGCGCTCGCCCACCGCTCTGGACCATCTCGCCCGCGAGGTCAAAGGGGCGAAGGATGAGACATGGGATGGCGTACCGCGGGGCGCGGCATATCATGCCCGGCCGCCTTGCCACTTCGGACGTCGTTCAAATCCAGGAGCCTGCCTTATGCCACGCTTGAATTTCGGCGCCTTCCTTGCCCCCCACCATCCGGTCGGCGAGCATCCGATGCTGCAGTTCCGCCGCGATCTCGATTTGGTCGAGAAGCTCGATCAGCTCGGCTACGAGGAGTTCTGGTGCGGCGAGCACCATTCCAGCGGCTGGGAGATGATCGCCTCGCCGGAAATGTTCCTCGCCGCCGCCGGCGAGCGCACCAAGCGCATCAAGCTCGCCACCGGCGTGGTCTCCCTGCCCTATCACCATCCGTTCAACGTCGCGCAGCGCATGGTGCAGCTCGACCACATGACCGGCGGCCGGGCGATCTTCGGCTCCGGCCCGGGCGCGCTGGCCTCCGACGCGCACACGCTCGGGGTCGATCCGATGGTGCTGCGCGACCGGCAGGACGAAGCCATCAGCATCATTCGCCGGCTGTTCAAGGGCGAGCGCGTGACCGCAAGGAGCGAGTGGTTCACCTTGCAGGACGCGGCGTTGCAGCTGCTGCCGTTGCAGGAGGAGATGCCCTTCGCGGTCGCCTCGCAGATCAGCCCGTCCGGCATGACGCTCGCGGGGAAACACGGCATCGGCATCATCTCGATCGGCTCGCTGTCGAATGAAGGCCTCAACGCGCTGCCGACGCAGTGGGGCTTCGCCGAGGCCGCCGCCGCCAAGCACGGTACGACCGTCGATCGGCGCAATTGGCGCGTGCTGCTGAGCTGGCACATCGCGGAGACGCGCGAGAAGGCGCGCGCCGAAGCGCGGGACGGCCTGATGCGGCATCACAACGAATACATCACCGCGACCTTGCAGCGCCCCGGCGCGCGACCGTTCAAGACGCCCGACGAGGCGGTGGACAAGACCGCCTTCTCCGAGGCCGCCGCCGCGACCATCGGCACGCCCGACGACCTGATCGAGCGCATCAAGTCGGTGCTCGAGATCAGCGGCGGCTTCGGCACCGTCGTCGGCTTCGTGCACGACTGGGCGAACCCGGAGAACACCGCGCGCAGCTGGGACATGGTGGCGCGCTACGTCGTGCCGGAGATCAACGGCTACCTTGCCGGCCTGCGCAAGTCGCGGGACTTCGTGGCCAACAATCGCGCCGTGTTCGACCGCAGCCGCGAGGCGGTGATGGCCAAGATCGTCGAGAACGAGGCTGCCGCCGCGGCGCTTGCCGTCACCAAATCCTCGATGCTCGGCGCGTCGGCGAGCAACATTCCCGATCTGGAGAAGGCGAAGGCGCGGGCGGGTACGCGGTAGCCGCGCCACGACGCGGATCTCGACTGACTGGCCGCCCGCCCGAGAGCGCCGCCGCGGTGTGCTCCGGGCGGCCACCCGCTTGTGGGGACGATGGATCGCCACGCCGCTCCGCGGCTCGCGATGACGATCGTGGGTTGATGCGGCTCGATCGCATTCCGCAAAGCCCGTCACGGTCATCGCGAGCCGCCGCTTGGCGGCGTGGCGATCCATCGCGCCCGCATACGGGTACTCGCCTTGGAGTCGGGCCGCTTTCAGCGTAGACCCTCGCGGGCGCTGCGCACTCACATCGATGTCCTCCTCCGTCCCAACCCCCACGTTCACGCCGACCAACCGCCGCTGGAGCCTTGCCGCGGCGATAGCCGCCGTCACCGTGTTCGGCGTCGGCATCGGCCAGGGCGGGCCGCTGCTGTCGCTGATGCTGGAAGCGCGCGGCGTCGATGCGACGTGGAACGGGCTGAACGCGGGTGTCGCTTTTATCGGCGTGATGCTCGGCCCGTTGCTGACGCCGCGTGCGGTGCGCCGGCTCGGGCTGCGGCGCTTCCTGCTGATCTGCTTCGCGCTCGACGTCGCGCTGTTTCCGCTGATGCGCGCCTTCGACAGCCTGGCCGCGTGGTTCGTGCTGCGCGTGCTGCTCGGCGTCGTCGGCTCCAGCATCTTCACCGCGAGCGAGGCCTGGATCACCCTGCTCGCCGGCGACGCGGCGCGCGGCCGGATCATCGGCTTCTACGCCGCCGCCCTCTCGGCCGGTTTCGCCGTCGGCCCCTTGCTGCTGTCGCTCACCGGGATCGAGGGCTGGCTGCCGTTCATCGTCAACGGCGCGATCACCGCGAGTGCCGCCGTGCCGCTGCTCGCCGCCGGTGCCAGCACGGGCGATCTCGGGCGCGAGCGCGGCGGCAATCCGCTCGGCGTGTTCCGCAAGGCACCGCTGATCCTGCTCGCCGTCGCGATGTTCGGCCTCTACGAGCAGGCGATGCTGACCCTGCTGCCGGTGTGGGGCGTGCGCGTGGGGCTGGGCCGGGATCTCGCGGCGGCCGCCGTGTCGGTGATCTTCCTCGGCTCGATCGCGATGCAGCTGCCGATCGGCTGGCTCTCCGACAAGGTGGCACGACCGACCGCGCTGCGGCTGTGCGGCGGAGCCGGCCTGGTCGGCGCGACGATGCTCGTCGCGGTGCCGGTCTCCACGCCGGTGTTGTTCTGCGTGCTGTTCCTGTGGGGCGGCATCGCCGCCGCCATCTACCCGGTGGCGCTCAGCATGGCCGGCGACCGCTTCCGGGGCGGCGAGATGGTGACGGCCAACGCCGCGATGATCGTCGCCTACGGCATCGGCTCGCTGGTCGGCCCGACGCTCGGCGGCTCGGCGATGGATCAATGGAATCCGAACGGCCTGTTCGGCCTGTTCGTGGCCCTGTTCGCGTGCTTCCTCGCGGCGACATGGCTCGGACGGACGCGTTAGGGCACGGTGCTCGATGCCACCCGTTGCAGCCAGCGTTGCACGCGCGGGTCCTCGCAGATGGCGACGTTGAAGCGCATCCAGGGCGAGGGTTCGAGATGCGGACGGAACACCGTGCCGGGTGCCAGCATCACGCCGTCACGCCGCGTCGCTTCCGCCAGCGCCAGCGAGTCCTCGACGTGCGGCCATCGCGCCCAGACGAACATGCCGTCGCCGGGTTCGGCGAACAATTCGAGCCCGATGCGCTCGAAGGCGCGCACGACGTCGAGCCGCGCCTC
>DATIMU010000070.1:0-7595 GCA_035475015.1 Acetobacteraceae bacterium | reverse complement strand
TGTTCGACATTCTCCCGAGCGCCCCCCGCCATGCGCCCCGCGACGCGCCGCGCCCGCGCACCGCCGCCGCGACCGCCGCGCCCAGCGACCTGCGGCTGCTGTTCCCGCCGCCCGGCGCGGTGCTGTCGCAAGGCGACGTGGTGATCCGCGCGATGGGCGGAAGGCGCCCCTTCGCCTTCCTGGTGGACGGCGAGAAGCTGCCGGCCGAGCCGTTCGGCCGCGAGACGCGCTGGACCCCGCCGAGCGCCGGCTTCTACCGGCTCACGGTGCTGGACGCCGACGGCGAGGCGGCGCGGTCGGTGGTGTCGGTCAAGTAAGGCGGCGGAATGGCTTCCGCCCTACGCCGCTCCTGTGTAGGGCGGAATTCATTCCGCCGCGTGCTCCGCGAGAAAACCGCCGATCGCGTTGATAAAACCCAGCGTGTTCTGCGAATGCACGCCGTGGCCGCAATCGGGAACCGTCACCAATGTTCCGTTCGGCAGCGCCCTGGCGAACCGCTCGGCGGCCTCCGCGGTCAGGATGTTCGAGTTCGCGCCGCGCACCACCAGCACCGGCAGATCGAACGCCCGCACATCCTCCAAGCTCACGCTGTCGAGCGGCCCGTTGCCGTGCAGCAGCCCGAGCCGGCGCGGCGTCGAGTCGCATTTGCTGACGAACTTGCCGTCGGCGCGCTTCAGCATGTTGTATTTCACGGTCCGCTCGATGTGCTCGCGGCTGCGGTAGGGATCGTATTCCCGCACGTTGCGGACGAAGTGCTCGAGGTCGTCGAATTCCTGGTTGGTGCGGACAAAGCCAGAAATCGCTTGGCGGCCCTTGTCGGAAATCTCCGGGCCGACATCGACGATCACCAGTGCGCCGAGGCGTGACGGATCGCTCTTGGTCAGCACCATCGCATTGCGCCCGCCCATCGAATGCCCGATGAGCAGCGGCCGCTGCAATCCGAGGGCGGCGATGAAAGCCTCCGCGTCGAGCGCCATCATGTGATTGGAATACTCGACGTCGCGCGCCCACTCGCTGTCCCCGTGGCCGCGCTGATCGAGCGCCAGCACGCGGTAGCGACGCGCCAGATGCAGGCTGACGAGATCCCAGGAATGCGCCGATTGGTGGCCGCCATGCAGCAGCACGATGGGCGGCGCGTCCGGCGCACCCCATTCGAGGAAATGGAATCGCTGCTGGCGCAGCACGATGTTGCACGATCGGTAGGGCACGTCCGGCGCATGGGGGATGGCGAGGTCGGCCGCGCTGGCGAGCAGGCTGCGGAACTCGTCCGACCGCGTCATGTCGAGCGGCTGCGTGCTCTGGGCAAAGGTGTTCAGGTACATCGGGCTGTCTCGCTTTCACGCTGCGCCGTTCGAGGTGGCAGTATGAAAGCTTCGGCGTCGCCCGCCAATCAGCCGCGCCCGCCGCGCAGGATGGTCGCGGCGGCGGCCAGTTCCAGGGCCATGCACACGACCAGCACCGGCCCATAGCCGCCCGCGAGGTCGCGCAGCACGCCGAGCAGGGCGGGTGCTAGCGCGAAGGTGAACTGGCCGATCGCGGTGCTCAGGCCGATGACGAGCCCGAAGGAGCGGCCGGCGAACTCCCGATGCACGATGAGCGACGGCAGGGTGATGACGTTGCCCACCGAGAGGCCGAACAGCAGGGCGCCGCCATACAGCACCTCGGGCCGCTCCGGCAGCGCCAACATCAGGCCGAGCGCCACCGCCTGGCTGGCGAAGCTGATGGCGGAAACCCGGCGCTGGTGCAGCCGGTCGATCACCAGGCCGAGCGCGATGCGCCCCAGCATCGCCGCACCGGCCGCGATCGAGACGGCGGTCGCGGTCCCGCCCGAGCCGAGACGCGGCATCATGAAGGCGACGAAGTGCACCAGGAACCCGACCTGGGCGGCGAGCACCAGGGAGAACGGGATCGCCACCGACCAGAAATGGCGGCTGCGCAGCGCCTCGCGCGCATCGGCATAGGCAGCCCGGCCGTCCGCAACCGGGGCCGCCGGGGCCTGACCCGCCGCCATCGGCTGCCGGCCACGGCCGATGCCGAGGAGGATCAGCGGGATCAGCACCGCCACTCCCACCAGCACCACGTCGAGCACCGCCTGCGCCAGCCCGAAGCGGCTGCTGAGGGCGACGAGGGCGGGTGCGACGGTGAAGCCGGCGGCGCTGGCGCCGTTGAGGGCCAGGCTGATGGCGAGCCCGCGCTGCCGGTCGAACCAAATCGCCAGCACGGTGGTAATCGCCGTCGAACTGCTGCACGCCCAGCCCAGCGCCATGATCGCCGCGGCGGGATAGAGCTGCCACGGCTGCTCGGCCCGGCTGAGCAGGACGGCGCCGCCGCCCATCAGGACCACCCCGCCGACGAGCAGAACGCGCGGTCCGACCCGGTCCAGCACCGCGTGCACCCGGGTCAGCAGCAGCGCGCCCATCAGGTAGAAGGCCGTGGTGGCGGAGGAGATAAGCGAGCTCGACCAGCCATGCGCCCGCTGCAGCTCGGCGAGATAGACCGACTGGCCATAGAAGCCGAACCCCCAGGCGAAAATCGCCGTGGCGAAGCAGGCCAGCACGGCCGGCCAATGCTGGCGGAACTCGGTCCGGGGAGCGCTTCTCGTGCCGCCGCTATGGGTCATCAAATCTGATTCCATGCGCTCAGTCTGTTCCGTGGATGGGGCACGGCGCAAACCAGAATTCTTGCCCTCCACGAATTAGAAATTCTATATTGCTCGCATGACACGGATGCCCCCCCTGAACGCCTTGCGCGCGTTCGAGGCCGTGGCCCGCCTCGGTAGCATGAAGGAGGCCGCGGGCGAACTCGGCGTGACGCCCGGCGCGATCAGCCAGCAGGTCGCGCTGCTGGAGCAGCGACTCGGCGTCCTGCTGTTTCACCGCCGGGAGCGCGGGCTGGAGCCGACCGAGGCCGGCCGCGCCTATTTCCCGGCGGTGCGCAGCGCGTTTCGCCAGATCGTCGAGGCGACGCGGCGGGTGAATTCGGCCGCCGGGTCGCAGGTGCTGACGGTCAGCGCCCCGCCCGCCTTCGCCGCTGCCTGGCTGGTGCCGCGGCTCGGCGCGTTCCAGGCGAAACACCCGGCGATCGACCTGCGCCTCTCCACCAGCCGGGCGCTCGCCGATCTCGACGCCGGCGGCACCGACATCGCGATCCGCCACGGCTCGGGCCGCTGGAAAGGACTGCGCGCCGACCGCATCGTCACCGCCGCCCTCGCCCCGGTGTGCAGCCCGGCCCTGCTGCGCCGCCATCCCCCGGCGGCCCGTGCGGAGGAGCTCGCCTCGCTGCCGCTGCTGCATGACGGCCAGCGGCAGGATTGGCCGCTGTGGTTCCAGGCGCATGACGTCCAGCCGGTCCCGCGCGAGGCGTTTTCCGGGCCCAGCTTCGACGATCAGATGCTGCTGCTCCGCGCCGCCGCCGCCGGCCAGGGCGTCGCATTGGTGACGGAAGCGCTGGCGCGGCCGGAGCTGGCATCCGGCGCGCTGGCGCGGGCGCTCGATCTCCCCTTGCCGCAGGACTGCGCCTATTGGCTGGTCTGCCCGCTCGCCGCCGCCGAGCAGCCGAAGGTCGCGGCGTTCCGCGACTGGGTGCTGGTGGAGGGAGCAGCGGATCAGGCGGCCGATCCGGTCACAGCGCCCGGCGAAACGTGAGATTGATCCGGCAGCGGCCGGTGAGCGGGTCGTCGCCATCGGCCAGCGGCTCGATGCCGTGAAAGGCCAGCCGCGCCGGGCCGCCCCACACCACGACGTCGCCGCTCTCGAGGCGCACCCGGCGCGGCCGGTCGCTGCGTCGATCGCCGCCGAACAGGAATTTCGCCGGCAGGCCGAGCGAGACCGAGACCACCGGTGCGGCGAGGTCGCGCTCGTTCCTGTCCTGATGCAGCGAAAGCCGCGCACCCGGCTCGTAGCGGTTGATGAGGCACGCATCGGGCGCGAAATCGGCAAACCCGGCGTCGTCGGCGGCGGAGACGGCGAGACGCCGAAACGCCGGTGGCATCGGGGGCCAAGGCCGTCCGCCCAGCGGGTCGAGCGGATCGTAGCGGTAGCCGGTGCGATCCGTGACCCAGCCGCGCGCGCCGCAATTGGTCATGGCGACCGACATCTGATAGCCGCCGGGCGTCACCATGCGGCGAAACGGCGCCGCCGCCACGATGGCGTCGAGCTCCGTCATCAGCGTCGCCGCCTCGCCCGTCGCAAAACCACGCAGCACCACGGCGCCGTCCGCCAGAAGCTCGCGGGCGCCGACGGGTAAGCATCCGCTCAGCAGGTCGCCTGTCATGCCATCTCCGCCAGGCACGGGGCGGGGGGAAAACCCCGATACGCCTCGTCGTGCCGCCCCTCGTGGTTGGCCATCCCCGGCTGCGTCAGCACGCCGCGCGGCGCGATGAAGCTGGAAATCCGCCGCTTCGGGCGCTCGTGCCAGCCGATGTTGAACGCCGTCAGCTTGGGGAAGAACTGCAGCTCGCTATACGGCAGGTGATCGTGAATCCACCACGCCATGCCCCGCCAATCCCCACCCGCCGCGCACCGATCCGCCAGCCACGGGATCACGATGGTCGTAACCGCCCCCATCCCGCCATCCGGATCGTGCTGGTCCCAGATATGGCGCGCCTGGTTGCGCCGGTTGGAGGCGCAGCTCAGGCCGTGCTGGTTGCCGAACGCATTGACCGCCGGCGCGCGATAGGCGGAGCGGATCGCGATGCGTCCAAACGTCGCCTGCAATGGTTCGAGCAACGCCTCGCACAGCCCGCGGCCCGCCGCGATGGCGAGGTCGGGATTGTCCGGGATGTTGGGAATGCCGTTGAAATCGGCGATCTCGCTGTGCAGGAAGTCGCGCATGAAGAACGACCGTGACAGCCGCACCCGGCCGAGTTCCTCAAGCCCGCGCACCGATCCCGGCCTGCGCATCGCCCCTCCCCTCAGCCCGGACGCGACCCGGCGCTGAGCGCCACCAGCAAGCCGGCCGTCACCACCCCGAGCCCGACCGTCTGCAACAAGGTGGGAAACTCGCCGACGATCGGGATGCCGAGGATGATCGCCGCGACCGGCACCAAGGCGGGAAACAGCGAGGCGCGTCCCACGCCGAGGATATGGATGGCGCGGCCGAACGCGACCAGTGAGACGAAGCCGGTCAGCACGCCTTGCACCAGGAATTGCGCGATCAGCATGGGCCAGGACAGCGCGACGATGCGTCCGACGCCGACCAGCGCGAGATAGGACGGGATGTAGATGACCCCGGCGATGATCGCCACCGCGCCCGCCGCGGGCATCGGCCCGACCGACCAGCGCTTCTGCAGCACGGAGTAGATCGCGAACAGCAGGCCGGCGATCATGAAGAACGCATCGCCGAGCGGCGTCAGCCGGTCGCCCTGCAGCAGCGCCGGGCCGGAGATCAGTGCGAGCCCGAGCACGATCACCGCAGCCCCGAGCAGGCGCAGCGGCCGCAGCCGTTCGCCGACGAGCAGCGCGGAGAGCAGCATGGACGCCAGCACCATCGTCGCCGGCTGCAGCACCGCGCCATGCGGCAACGGTGCCAGGCGGAAGCCGGCCATCGTCGCGAAGACGAAGATCGGCCCCGCCGCCAGCGCCAACCCCAGCGCGTGCGGCCACGAGGTGCGCCCGGCGCCGCGCCCGTACGGGCGATGCATGACGAACCACGGCAGCATCACGACGGCGGCGCCCCCGCAGCGGATGGCCGCCACATCGAAGCCTTTCAGTCCCACGGTGACGCCGGCGCGCGACATGGTCAGTTGGGCGCCCCAGATCAGCGCCGCCAGCAGGCCGTACAGGACGCCGATGCCGACGGACGAGCCCGCCACGCGCGACGTGCTCAGCCGTTGACCGCGCGAATGATGGCGGCCCAGCGGTCGAGGACCGGCAGGATGGTTTCCGCCTTCTCCGAGGGCAGGCTGGTCGAGACGCGGTTGACGCCGAGATCCTGATACCGCTTCACCAGATCGACGTCCTCGCCCTGGCCGCCGATGGAAATGTCGAGCGCGGCCGGATCGCGGCCGGCCTCGGCGGCCATCTGGCGGAAGCGCGGGATGAGGTCCGTCAGCGGCGTCGCGGATTGTTCCGTAACCTGCGGCATCCAGCCGTCGCCGTAGCGGATCGCGCGGCGCGCGCTGTAGGGGAATGCGCCGCCCACCAGGATCGGCGGGTACGGCTTCTGCACCGGCTTCGGCCACGCCATCATCGGGTCGAAATTGACGAACTCGCCGTGATATTCCGCGCGGGTCTGCGTCCAGATCGCCTTCATCGCCTCGATGCGTTCGCGGGCGAGCTTGTGGCGCGTGGCGAACACGCCGCCGTGGTTCTCCGTCTCGTCCTGGTTCCAGCCATTGCCGACGCCGAACACGAAGCGCCCGCCGGACACCTGATCGATCGAGGCGACCAGCTTCGCAGTCTGGATCGGGTCGCGCTGGGCGATCAGGCAGACGCCGGTGCCGATCTTGAGCGTCTTGGTCGCCGCCGCCGCCGCTGCCAGCGTCACGAACGGGTCCATCGCGTCGTAGTATTTCTTGGGCAGATCGCCGCCGAGGATGAACGGCGTCTTGCGCGAGACCGGGATGTGCGAGTGCTCTGGCGCCCACACGATATCGAAGCCGCGTTCCTCCAACGCCCGCGCGAGCTCGGCGGGCGTCATCGAATAATCGGTAAAGAACATCGACGCGCCGAACTTCATGGCGGCTCCCTCCGGGGCTGTGGCCGGAACCGAGAGTGTGTCGGTTCCGGCCGCCATGCAACGGCGGGAAGCGTCAGTCGGCCGCTTCGGCGGTCTCCCGGGCCGGCTGGGTCAGCTCGAAGCCGGTGTAGCCGTTCGCGGCGATCTCGTCGCATTTCTGCCGGTAGGCGCCGACGCCGCCGATATAGGGCATGAACACGCGCGGCTTGCCGGGGATGTTGGCGCCCATGTACCAGGAATTGGCCGACGGGTAGAGCGTGCCGTGCGCCACCTCGTTGACATGCGCGACCCAGGCGTCCTGCGCCTCGACGGTCGCCTCGATGCAGTCGAGGCCGCGCGCGCCGAGGTGCTCGATGCAGTCCGTGACCCAGTCCACGTGCTGCTCGATGGAGAAGATCATGTTGCTCAGCACCGACGGGCTGCCCGGCCCGGTGATGAGGAACAGGTTGGGGAAGCCGGCGGTCATCAGGCCGAGATAGGTGCGCGGCCCGGCCTCCCAGCTATCGCGCAGGCTCTGGCCGTCCCGGCCGCAAATGTCGACCTTGAGCACCGAACCAGTCATCGCGTCGAAGCCGGTCGCGAACACGATGCTGTCGAACTGGTATTCTCCCTCCGTCGTGCGCAGACCGTCCGGAGTGATCTCCGCGATCGGCGCGCTGCGGACATCGACCAGCGAGACGTTCTCGCGGTTGTATGTCTCGAAATAGTGCGTATCGACGCAGATGCGCTTGGTGCCGATGGGATAGTCCTTCGCCGCAAGCAGTTCGGCGGTGGCGGGGTCTTTCACGATTTCGCGGATGCGCTCGCGCACGAACTCGGCGGCGGTGTCGTTGGATTGCTTATTCACGGCGAGGTCGCCGAACGCCGCCATGAAGGCGGTGCCGCCGGCCGCCCAGCGTGCCTCGTATTCGCGCCGC
>DATIMU010000069.1:0-3039 GCA_035475015.1 Acetobacteraceae bacterium | reverse complement strand
GAGCTACCGGGCATCCTGCAACGGGCGGCCGAGGCGGGCGTGGCCGAGATGGTGACGATCGGCACGCGGCTCGAGCAGGCTGCGGCAGCGAAGGCGCTCGCCGAGGCGCATCCGCGGCTCTGGTGCACCGTCGGCGTTCATCCCCATCACGCGGGCGACGCCGCCGTGCCGGCCCCGGAGGTCATCGCCGGGTTGACCGAGCACCCCAAGGTGATCGGGATCGGCGAGTCCGGGCTGGACTATTTCTACGACAAGGCGCCCCGGGACGTACAGCAGGCCAGCTTTCGCGCCCATATCCGCGCCGCCCGGCTGGCCGCCGTGCCGCTGGCTATCCACGCCCGCGACGCCGACGACGACATCGCGGGAATCCTGCGGGATGAACGCGATACCGGGGGTGAGTTCGCGTTCCTTCTGCACTGCTTCAGCTCCGGCCGGGCGCTCGCAGAGACCGCCGTGGAATTGGGCGGATATGTCAGCTTCTCCGGCATCCTGACCTTCCCGCGCTCCGAGGCACTCCGCGAGATCGCCCGCGACCTGCCCGCCGACCGGCTGCTGGTGGAGACCGACGCGCCGTATCTGGCGCCCGTCCCGTTTCGCGGCAAGCGCAACGAACCCGCCTGGACGGCGCACACGGCGAAGGTGCTCGCCCGGGTCCGTGGGCTCGACATGGCGGCGGTCGAGGATCTCACCACCGCCAATTTCCGCCGCTTGTTCCGCAAGGCGGCTTGAGCCGGATGCGGGTGCCGGAATGCGGGTGACCATCCTGGGCTGCGGCGGCTCGACCGGCGTGCCGGCGATCGGCGGCCCGGACGGAGCCGGCGACTGGGGCGAGTGCGACCCCAGGGAGCCGCGCAACCGGCGCACCCGGGCCAGCATCGTGGTCGAGTGCAAGGCGGGGTCGCGCCTGCTGGTGGATACCTCGCCCGATCTGCGGTCGCAGCTGCTCTCCTGCCGCGTTCCCTCGATCGACGCGGTGCTGATGACCCATGCCCACGCCGACCATATCACCGGGCTCGACGACGTACGGGTGCTCAACCGCATCCTCAACCGGCCGCTCGACGTGTATGGAACCGACAAGACCCTCGACGAAATCATTCGCCGGTTCGAATACGCCTTCCGGCCGTGGCAGCCGCCCGGCTTCTATCGCCCGGTCCTGACGCAACGCCGGGTGGAGCCAGACGCGACGCTTCGGCTGGCCGACCTCAAGGTGCGCCTGTTCAATCAGGACCACGGCTTCACGGAGTCGCTCGGCCTGCGGATCGGCGGGTTCGGCTATTCAACGGACGTGGTGGAACTGGACGAGACGGCCTTCGCGGTACTTGAAGGCGTGGACACCTGGCTGGTCGACTGCTTCCAGCGCGCGCCGCATCGCACGCACGCGCATTTCGAGCGGGTGCTGTCCTGGGCCGACCGGGTCGGCGCCCGTCGGACCGTGCTGACCCATATGGGTTCTGATCTGGACTGGGCCTGGATGCAAGCAAACCTGCCACCCGGCATGGAGCCCGCCTATGACGGGCTGGTCCTGGATCTGCCGGACTGAGGATGCCGGAACGGCCTGGCCGCTCGATCGTTGACCGCCAACGAACGGGCAGCCGTGGAGCGCATCGTCCCCATGTTCGCGGCAATCGAGGTCATCAGCGTATTTCTGGTGTCTGTGGCCATGTCGCTCGCCCTGGCCCACGCGCTCGAGTTCCCCGGCAAGCTGCGGCTCGACCGGCAGACCTACGTGGCGATGCAGCCGATCTACTATCCGGGCTTCACCTATGGCGGCGGGATTGGCGAGGGGCTGGGGATGGTTGCGACCCTGGTCCTTCTGTTGATGACGCCCGCCGGCAGTATGCGGTTCTGGTGGACCTTGGGAGCGCTCGCCGCGCTGGTCGCGATGCACGCGGCGTACTGGATTTTTACCCATCCCGTGAACAAATTCTGGCTCAAAGATCAGCAACTTCAAGGCCACTGGCGAGGCTTCTTTGGGTTCGATCCACTGCGGCGGCGCGGCCGGAAGGAACCTGCGGCCGATGATGGCTGGGAGCGAGCCCGCGACCGATGGGAATACTCCCACGTCTTGCGCGCCATCCTGTCGATCATCGCGCTCCTGATGCTGACCATCGCGGTTACCCAGTAATTTCCATAATATTCCTTCTGCGGCATTCAGATCGCGGGTTTGGGCGATGGCGTGATGTGTCGTAGGAATCCGCGTTGTTCCGCTTGGACGGCGGAGCGCCCTTCTCGACAGTCAACCCGGGGATGTGCGTCGATTGGGCATCGGGTCTCTGGCATGGGCGGCAGCGGCGCATCGGGCCAGCGCCGGGGACGCAACGCCGGCGGCCCTCGCTCCGTTCCGGGCGAACGTTGAGGCCCGGCTCATCCCGAGGCGCCTCGGGGGTCGGCCGCGAAGCTTCGCGCTTGGTTGCACGCTGGCCTCGGCGCTGCTGCACGCCGCGGTCCTCGCGGCATCGCTTCTGGTGGCGCGCATCGCGTCTTCACCCGGACCCGTCCTCATCGAGACCAGCGTTCCGGTGATCTTCACCGAGCCGCCCGCTGCCACCACGCAAGCGCCGCCAGTCGCGACCGCCGAGCAACCGGATCAGCCGGCCGCCGCCGAGCCGCCAACGCCGCCACCCGCCGAACCTCCAGGGCCGCCGGCAGAACCCGCCAAGGCCGCACCAGCCCAATCCGAGCCCGCCCAACCCCAACCGGCCCAAGCTCAGCCGGCCCAACCTCAGCCGGCCCAACCTCAGCCGGCCGAGTCCCAGCCGGCCGAGCCCCCGCTGCCCGAGCCCCAGCCTCCCGAGCCTGCGCCGACACCGGAACCGGCGCACGTCGCGCCAGCCCCGCCGCCGCCGATCCCGCCTGCTCCACCAATACCGCCGGAACGGCCGCGTCCGGCCCGAGGCGCGCCGGCGCGTCCAAGGACGGCGTTGCCCGCGCGTCCCCCCGTGGCACACCCTGCCCCCTCGCCCGCCCCGGTGTCGCCGCCCGGTGGCCCGCCGGCGGCGGCCGTGGCCGCCATGTCGCTGATCCCGCCACGACCGGTCG
>DATIMU010000068.1:0-7976 GCA_035475015.1 Acetobacteraceae bacterium | reverse complement strand
AGGGTGATCGCGCCCCGCAGCGCGAGCGGTCCCTTGAGCGGCGTCGCGAGCGCCCGGGCCGCCAGTTTCGTCCGCCCCATGACCGCGCAGGCCGCGAGGATGAACAGGCTGCGGAAGAACAGCACCTCCCAGACCGGCAGGCGTTCCACCAGGAACTTGGCGGTGGCGTCTTGCAAGGTGAACAGGCAATAGGCGACCACGCCCAGCGCGATGCCCAACATCACGCGGTCGCGGTCGAAATGCGCGAGTCGGGCGTATCTTCCCACCTTGGCCATGTAGCACGTCACGCGCCCGGGAGGCTCGTGCAGCGCGCGCGGCAGACCGGCGCGGCGAGGGGCCGGGACTATCCCAGCCGCTTCATGAGATTTTCGACGACCGCCTCGAACATCTCGGTCGTCAGCCGGCCGGTGTTCGTGTTGTAGCGCGACACATGATAGCTGTCGGCCAGCAGCAGGCCGTCCGGCAGCTCGTGCATCTCGCCGTGGCGGAAGCGGATGCGGGTCGGCGGGATGCCGCAGGCCTTCAGCACTGCCGCGTGCGCCAGCACGCCGAGCGCCAGCACCATCTGGAGGTTGGGCATGGCTTGCAGCTCGGCGGCGAGGAACCGGTTGCAGGTTTTTACTTCGGTCGGCTCCGGCAGATTGGCGGGCGGCACGCAGCGGACCGCGTTGACGATGCGGCAATCGCGCAGCGCGAGGCCATCACTCGGATCGGCCAGATAGGTGCCCTGGGCGAAGCCGAAGCGCAGCAGGGTGGCGTAGAGCAGCACGCCGGCGTGGTCACCGGTGAAGGGGCGGCCGGTGCGGTTGGCGCCGCGTACCCCGGGCGCCATGCCGATCACGAGCAGCCGCGCGCCCAGCGGCCCGAAGCTCGGCACCGGCGCGTTGAACCAGCCGGGATTGGAGGCGCGGTTCTCCAGTCGGTAGGCGACCAGCCGAGGGCAGAGCGGACAATCGTGGCCCGGGCTTTCCGGCAGCCCGTCCTCCGCCGTCCCTGACGTGAGGGCGGCCGACGCGGGAGCGCTCATGCCGCGTCGTGCGGTTCCGTGAACGGATCGGCGGGTGTTTGCCGCACCGGCGTGGGCCTGGTACGCGGCTCGGTCTGCCGGCGGGTGAATTCGGGCGCGATGTCGGCCAGCTCGACGAACTGGTCGGCCTGCCGGCGCAGCTCGTCGGCGACCATCGGCGGGCTGGTGCGGATGGAGGAGACGACCGAGACGCGCACGCCCTTGCGCTGCACCGCGTCGACCAGGCGGCGGAAGTCGGAATCGCCGCTGAACAAGACGGCGTGATCGATGCGCGGCGCCAGTTCCAGCATGTCCACCGCGACCTCGATGTCCATGTTGCCCTTGACGCGGCGCCGGCCGGCGGAGTCGGTAAACTCCTTGGCGGGCTTGGTGACCAGCGTGTAGCCGTTATAGGCCAGCCAGTCGGTCAAGGGCTTCAGCGGCGAGTACTCGTCGGTTTCGAGGACGGCGGAGTAATAGTATGCGCGCACGACGTGCGTCTTCTTGCGGAAAAATTCCAGCAGGTTGCGGTAGTCGACGTCAAACCCCAGATTGCGCGAGGCGGAATACAGATTCGCGCCATCTATGAACAGCGCTACCCGTTCATTGGGCAGGAAATGCATGGATCGTGGACCCCTTCAATGCCGGACCCGTAGCCCAGCTGGATTACGCGCTGACCGGACAAACGATTCGTTCCGGCGCAATCGCCTTATATAACCCGCGTCAGCGTTACACAAAAGTGAATCCCACGAAAGTCAATCTCCGATGATGCCGATCGCGTGATGATCCTTGTGGCGATCGGCGCGAACCTTCCCGGGCGCGACGGCGAGCCGCCGGTGGAGACTTGCCGGCGGGCGATCGCGGCGATGCGGGACATTCCGGGCGTGCGGCTGGTTGCGGTGTCGCGCTGGTACGAGACCGCCCCGGTTCCGCCCTCCGCGCAGCCGGATTACGTCAACGGGGTCGCCCGGCTCGAGGGCGATATCGCGCCCGCCGTCCTGCTGGCGCGGCTGCAAGCGATCGAGGCGGCCGAGGGGCGGCGGCGGGGTGCGCCCAACGCCGCGCGGACACTCGATCTCGACATCATCGCGATGGGCGATCTGGTGCGCGCCGCGCCCGACCCAATCCTGCCGCATCCGCGCGCGCATCTCCGCCGTTTCGTGCTGGCGCCGCTGGCCGAGGTGGCGCCGGGCTGGGTGCACCCGGTGCTGCATCGCCCCGTCGAGGCGCTCATTGCTGGGCTGCCGCCCGCGCCGATGCGGCTGATATGACCGGAATGCAACTTGCAATACATGCCCGGTTCGCTTAGATCGGCGGTTCACCCGAGCCATAAGCCTGGAGGCTGAGCGCATGGCGCGCGTCACCGTAGAAGATTGCGTCCAGAAGGTTCCGAACCGCTTCGAGCTCGTCCTGCTCGCGGCGCAGCGGGCCCGCAACATCAGCCGCGGCGAGGAGCCGACGATCGACCGGGACGACGACAAGAACCCGGTCGTGGCGCTGCGCGAGATCGCCGACGAGACGGTCGAGCTGCCGCGCCTCGAACAAGACCTCATCAAGTCGCTGTCCCGCGCCCCCGAGCCCGAGCCCGCCGACGAGGAGGTTCTGGACCTCATCCCGACCGACCAGAACATCTTCGGCCTGCAGGACATCACGGCCGAGGAGGAGGCGGCGGCGCTGCCCGTCGAGAACGAGGAGATGTCGCCCGAGGATCTCGAGGCGGCGATCGAAGCGGAGCTCGGCGGCCGTCCGCGTCGGTAGGAGCCGATGACCAGGGGCGCTCGCGGACAACCGGTCCCGGCGCCCGCATACGCGCCCGAGGGGACCGCGCCGGCCATCGTCGAACCTGCGGCCGCGCCGCCGGCCGCGGAGCCGGCGAGGGCACGGCCGGACATCATCCGCCAGTTCGAGCTGACGGAGAAAGTCCACGCCTATGATCCCAAGGCCGACACCGCGCTGATCGACGCCGCCTACGTGCTCGCCATGAAGGCGCACGGCGCGCAGCGGCGCGACAACGGCGACCCCTACATCACCCACCCCGTCGCGGTCGCCGACATCCTGGCCGGCTATCGGCTGGATACCGCGAGCATCATCACCGGCCTGCTGCACGACGTCATCGAGGATACCCCGGTCAAGCTGCCGGAGATCGAGCAGCGCTTCGGCAAGACGATCGCCGGGCTGGTCGATGGCGTCACCAAGCTCACCCGGCTCGAACTGCAATCGGATCGCACCAAGCAGGCGGAGAACTTCCGCAAGCTGGTGCTCGCGATCAGCCGCGACATCCGCGTGCTGCTGGTCAAGCTCGCCGATCGGCTGCACAACATGCGGACCCTGCATTTCGTCACCGATCCCGAGCGGCGCAAGCGGATCGCGCGCGAGACCATGGAGATCTACGCGCCGCTCGCCGAGCGCATCGGCATGGACGCGGTGAAGACCGAGCTGCAGAACCTCGCGTTCGCGCAGCTCGACCCCGAGGCGCACGACACCATCCAGGCACGGCTGAACTTCCTGCGCGGGCAGGGGGCGGACGTGATCGAGGAGGTGCGGGCCGAGCTCGCCCGGGTGTGCGAGGAGGCCGGCACCCGCGTCCTCGAAGTCACCGGGCGGGAGAAGTCGCTCTATTCGATCTGGGAAAAGATGCAGCGCCGCAACGTGGCGTTCGAGCAGCTCTCCGACATCATGGCGTTCCGCGTCGTGGTGGCGAGCAAGGAGGCCTGCTATGCGGCGCTGGGTGCGGTGCATTCCGCCTATCCGGTGATCGCCGGACGGTTCAAGGACTACATCTCGACGCCGAAATCCAACGGCTATCAGAGCGTCCATACCGGCGTGACGTTGCGCGAGCCGCGCAACCAGAAGATCGAGGTGCAGATCCGCACCGCCGAGATGCACGACATCGCCGAGAATGGCGTCGCCGCGCACTGGCTGTACAAGCAGGACGACGCCTCCTCCACCGATATCCAGCGCTTCCGCTGGGTGCAGGATCTGCTGGAGATCCTAGAGAACTCGGCGGCACCCGACGATTTCCTCGAATACACCAAGCTCGAGCTGTACGAGGACCAGGTCTTCTGCTTCACGCCGAAGGGACAGCTGATCCAGCTGCCGCGTGGCGCGACGCCCGTGGATTTCGCCTACGCGGTGCACAGCCAGGTCGGCGATTGCTGCGTCGGCGCCAAGGTGAACGGGCGGCTGATGCCGCTCAGGCATGTGCTGCAGAACGGCGACCAGGTCGAGATCATGACCGCGCGCGGCGGCACGCCGTCGCCGCAATGGGAGCGGTTCGTCGCCACCGGCAAGGCGCGCGCGCGCATCCGTCGGTTCATTCATCAGCAACAACGCCAGCAATATATTGACGCAGGCCGCGCCGAGCTTGCCAAGGCGTTCCGTCAGGAGGGACTGGACGGCTCGGAAAAAGTGCTGTCCGCGGCGCTGAAGTCGCTGAAGCAGGCGTCGCTCGACGATCTCTATCTCGCGGTCGGCAACGGCAATCTCGGCCCCAAGGATGTCGTGCACGGGGTCTATCCCGAGCTACGCCAGGCGCCGCGCGCGCCGCGCATGTTGCCGAACCTGCCGCCGCGACCCGGTGCGCGCCCGGGAGGGCTGCGCGACGCCATGCCGATCACCGGCCTCGTCGCCGGGATGGCGGTGCATTATGCCGGCTGCTGCCATCCGCTGCCGGGCGATCCGATCGTCGGCATCGTCACGACAGGCAAGGGTGTGACGATCCACACCAAGGATTGCCAGACGCTGGCGAGCTTCGCCGCGACACCGGAGCGTTTCATCGACGTGGACTGGGATTTCAGCGCCGTCGCCTCGGGCCAGGGGGATGCGAAAGGCGGCGGCCATACCGGGCGGATCAGCGTGATCGCGGCGAACGAGCCGGGCGCGCTCGCCAGCATGACCAATGCCATCGCCAAGCACGAGGGCGCCATCAACAACCTCAAGATCGTCAACCGCCAGCAGGATTTCTTCGAGGTGCTGGTGGATGTCGACGTGCGCGACCTGCGGCATTTGTCCAACGTGATCGCCGGGCTGCGCGGCGCCTCGGGCATCAGCCAGGTCGAGCGGGCGCGGGGCTGATCGGCATGATCCTGGGGCTCGGCTCGGATCTCTGCGACATCCGGCGGATCGAGCGCGTGCTCGACCGGCATGGCGAGCGCTTCATTATGCGGGTGTTCACCGAAACCGAGCGGGCCAAGGCGGCCGCGCGGACGGATCGGCTGCGCGCGGGGACGTTCGCCAAGCGGTTCGCGGCCAAGGAGGCGGCGGCCAAGGCGCTCGGCACCGGCTTCCGTCGCGGCGTGTTCCACTCGGACCTCGGCGTGGTGAACCTGCGGGGCGGGCAACCCACCTTGCTGATGACGGGCGGCGCCGGACTGCGCCTCGCCGCGATCACGCCGCCGGGGATGCAGGCGCTGGTCGCCTT
Organism: Acetobacteraceae bacterium; assembly: GCA_035475015.1. Lineage (GTDB taxonomy): Bacteria > Pseudomonadota > Alphaproteobacteria > Acetobacterales > Acetobacteraceae > JAFKFI01. Next base: position 2,550 of record DATIMU010000068.1, on the reverse strand, counting down.
GACGATGACGGACGAATACCCCTACGCCTACGCCCAGGTGATCATTTCAGCCGTGCCGGCCAACACGGCCGTGCTTGCTTGACAGAAACCGCACTTGCGCAACACGGGGGAGAGACTCGCTTGACAAGGACCGACAAGTGAGCTTGTTCCCCCGTAATCCGCGGACCGGAACAACTCCCAGCATGGCCAAGCGTAAGTCGGGCGGACTCGCCGAGAACGCCAAGACGATCATCTATGCCGGACTGATCGCCGTCATCATCCGCACTTTGCTGTTCGAGCCGTTCAACATCCCGTCCGGCAGCATGATCCCGACCTTGCTGGTGGGCGACTATCTGTTCGTCTCGAAATACAGCTACGGATATTCCCGCTATTCGCTGCCGTTCTCTCCGCCGCTGTTCTCCGGGCGCATCTTCGGCCACGTGCCCGACCGCGGCGACGTCGCGGTGTTCAAGCTGCCGCGCGACACGAGCACGGATTATATCAAGCGCATCATCGGCCTGCCCGGCGACCGCATCCAGATGAAGCTCGGCCAGCTCTACATCAACGGCCAGGAAGTACCGCGCCAGCCGGCGGGGGATTGCGTGGCCGACGACGGCGGCATCCGCATGGTGCAGAGGCGCTACCTGGAGACGCTGCCCAATGGCGTGAGGCACTACATCTGCAAGGCGACCGACGAGGGCGAGGCGAACAACACGCAGGAATTCCTGGTGCCGCCCGACCGCATCTTCGCGATGGGCGACAATCGGGACAACAGCCTCGACAGCCGGTTCGTCAACGGCGTCGGTTACGTTCCGCTGGAAAACCTGGTGGGCCGTGCGGAGTTCCTGTTCTTCTCGATCGACGCGGAGGAACCGTGGTGGGCGTTCTGGGCCTGGCCGTTCGAGATCCGCTGGGGCCGGCTGTTCACGGGGATTCATTGAACCCCGCGAGCGAGACGCCATCGGCCGCATCCCCTCCGGCGGCATCGCCCCCGGCTGCGTCAATCGAGGCGCTGCTCGGCCACCGCTTTTCCCGACCGGAGCTGTTGCGCGAGGCGCTGACGCATCGCTCGGCGCTGCAGATCAGGTCGCGGCGCGGCGTCTCCAACGAACGGCTGGAATTCGTCGGCGACAGGGTGCTCGGATTGCTCGTCGCCGAGTGGCTCGCCGAGCGCTTTCCCGACGAGCAGGAAGGCGATCTCGGCCGCCGGCTGGCGCATCTCGTGTCGCAGCCGGTGCTCGCCGAGGTCGCCGACGCAATCGGCCTCGGTGCCGCGCTGTCCGCCGCGCCCGGCGAGGTGCGGGCCGGCGTGAAGCGCCGTGCCACGGTGCTCGCCGACGCGCTCGAAGCAGCCCTCGGCGCGCTATTCCTGGATGGCGGATTGGACAAGGCGAGAGAGTTCGTCCGCCGCGCCTGGGATGGCGCGATGCGCGCGCAGCTGGCGCCGCCCAAGGACGCCAAGACCGCCTTGCAGGAATGGTCGCAGGCGCGTGGCCTCGACCTGCCGAGCTACGTCGTCGCCTCGCGCGAGGGGCCGCCGCACGCGCCGGCCTTCGTCATCACGGTCTCGGTCGGCGGATCGACCGGGACGGGCAGGGCGGGGACCAAGCGGGCGGCGGAGCAGGCAGCGGCGACCGATCTGTTGCGGATGTTGACGGCATGACCAGCCGCTGCGGTTTCGCCGCGATCGTCGGCGCGCCGAACGCCGGCAAGTCGACGCTGCTGAACCGGCTGACCGGGGCGAAGCTCTCCATCGTGTCGCCCAAGGCGCAGACCACGCGGTTCCGCGTGCTCGGCATCCTGATGCGCGGCGAGAGCCAGATCCTGCTGGTCGACACCCCCGGCATCTTCGCGCCGCGCCGGCGGCTCGACCGCGCGATGGTCGCCGCCGCCTGGACCGGCGCGCAGGACGCCGATCTCACGCTGTTGCTGGTGGACGCCAAATCCGGCGCGAGCGAGGCGGTGCGCGCGATCGCCGGCAAGCTCGGCGAGGCGAGGCGGCGCGTCTGGCTGGTGCTCAACAAGGTCGATCTGGTGCCGCCGGCCCGGCTGCTGCCGATGACCGCCGCCCTCGCCGAACTCGCCGCGTTCGAGGAGACGTTCATGGTGAGCGCGCTCACCGGCGACGGGCTGGAGCGGATGCTCGACGCGCTCGCCGTCGCCATGCCGGAAGGGCCGCATCTCTATCCCGACGACGACCTCACCGATCTGCCGGACCGCCTGCTCGCCGCCGAGATCGTGCGCGAGCAGATTTTTCTGCAGACTCACGAGGAGGTGCCGTACAGCGCTACGGTCGAGACCGAGAACTGGCAGGAACGCAAGGACGGCTCGGTGCGGATCGAGGCGACGGTGTATGTCTCGCGCCCCAGCCACAAGGCCATCCTGATCGGCGAGAAGGGCGCGCGGATCAAGTCGATCGGCGCGCGGGCGCGGGCCGATCTCGCCGGGCTGCTGGACCGGCCGGTGCATTTGTTCCTCAACGTCAAGGAACGAGCCGGCTGGGACGAGGAGCGCGCTCGGCTGCGTGCGATCGGGCTCGACGACGCGCCGCAGGGTTGATCGCCGCCTATT
>DATIMU010000067.1:0-2062 GCA_035475015.1 Acetobacteraceae bacterium | reverse complement strand
CCCCGCCCGCGTGGCCGAGCCGCCGGCTCCCACGCCGCCGCCCGCCGCGCGTCCATCGACCTGGGGGCGTCCGGCGCCGCCGGCGGAACCGAGACGCCCTCTGCCCCGCTGGCTGCCGCTGCTGTTTCAACGCTGACGGCGCGGCTGGCTGCTTATTGTTGCGTATACACAACCATTCCGTCATCGCGAGCCGGCGCAGCCGGTGCGGCGATCCATCGTGCCGCGGGCGGACGCTTGCGTGCGGGAACGATGGATCGCCGCGCTGCGCTCGCGATGACGTCGCGGGGTCGAGATCGGTCGAGCTTCAGGTTTTCACCAGCGGGCAGCCGCCCTCGTTCATCGGGCGGAACGCCTGGCCGGCGGGCGTGGTGGCGATCAGCTTGTACTGGTCCCATTCATGCTTGCTCTCAGCCGGCGTCTTGACCTCGAACAGGTAGCTCGGATGGATTTTCCGGCCGTCCTCGCGGATGCGGCCGACGCCGAAGCAATCGTCGTCGGTGGGCATCGCCTTCATGCGGGCGACCACCGCGCGGCCGTCCCTCGCCGCCGCCGGGCCGCCCATCGCCGCCACCGCCTTGAGATAGTGCAGCGTGCAGGAATAGTCGCCGGCCTGCGTCGAGGCGGGCCATAGCGATACCTTCGGCTGGATGCGCTTCTGGAAGGCGCGGGTGCGGTCACTGAGATCCCAGTAGTAGGTTTCCGTCAGGCGCAGGCCCTGCGCCGCCTCCAGCCCGAGCGAGTGCACGTCGCAGGAATACGCCGTTATCGCCGCCGGCTTCATGGTCTTGGAGACGCCGAACTCGCGGGCCTGCTTGATGACGCTGATGAGGTCGGTGCCGGCGTTGCACAGGCCGAGCACCTTGGCGCCCGATGCCTGCGCCTGCACGAGCAGGGAGGAAAAGTCGCTGGTCTCGGGGAACGGGTAGACGCTGGAGCCCAGCACCTTGCCGCCGGCCTCCTCGATGAAATGCGTGGTGTCGCGCTGCGACGAGTAGCCGAAGGCGTAGTTCGGGGTGATGAAGTACCAGCTCTCGCCGCCCGCCTTGACCATCGCCCCGCCGGTCGATTTGGCGTCCATGTAGGTGTCGAACACCCAATGGATCGTGTTGGGCGAGCAGGCCTTGCCGGTGAGGTCGGAGGTCGAGCTGCTGGTCGGGATCATCACCGTGTTCTTCTCGCGGCACACCGACGCCAGCGCCAGCGCGCAGGACGAGGCGGTGATGTCGAGGATCATCGTCACGCCATCCTGGTCGAACCACTGCTTGGCGATGGTCACGGCCACATCCGGCTTGTTCTGGTTGTCCGCACTCAGCACCTCGACATCGAAGGCGCCGGCGTTGAACTCCTGCACCGCCTGGCGTGCGCAGGCGAGGCCCACGGGGCCGGCGATGTCGCGATAGGGGCCGGACATGTCGCTGAGCACGCCGATCTTGAGCACCGGGCGGCCCTGGGCGCGCGATCGGCGCAGCGGCAGCGCGGCGGCGGCCGCGGCGGAGCCGAGCAGGAGGCGGCGGGAGATCGTCATGCTGGTTCCTCTCGGCGGTGCTGCGGCCGGGAGGCTAGGTTCTGCAGCCGGCGCCCGCAATCCATGCCCGCGCCCGCCGGGTCTTTCGCAGCGGCGAAACCAATGGCAGAGTCGTGACGTTCGGGCGCGCGGCGCGTCTCGGCGCGTCGGCCCGACCACAACCGCACGCGGACCCGCTCGGCATGAAACATTGGCGTATCGACGAGGTGGCCTGGGATCGGTTCGATCCGACCAGGGTGGACCCCGACATCGTGCCGCTCGTGAAGGCGGCGGCGATGGTGGAGCGCAACGGCGTCGATTACGGGAAATACCTCAACGGCGTGTTCCCCGACGACCCCGCCTTCCAGCGCGCCGCCGCCGGCTGGGCCGCCGAGGAGGTGCAGCACGGTGACGCGCTCGGCCGCTGGGCGATGCTGGCCGACCCGGCATGGGATTACGAGGCGGCCTTCGCCCGCTACCGCGCGGGCTTTCGCATCGACACCGGCGCCGGCGCCTCGATCCGCGGTTCGCGCACCGGCGAGCTGATCGCCCGCTGCA
>DATIMU010000066.1:0-8216 GCA_035475015.1 Acetobacteraceae bacterium | reverse complement strand
TGGTGGCACTGGGACGAACTCAGGGCCGGCGATATGCCGGCGAATCCGCGGCGGCGCAAGGGCGCCTTCTGCATGGCTTGGGCCCTCGCGACGGCGGTATATAGCGTGTTATAATATAACATGCAAGAGGAATATACGATTTACCCTCCCCGGATGCGGCGCAGACTGTTGCTCGCCGCGCTCGCGGCCCTCGCGGTCCCGGCGAGGGCGACGGAGCCGATCAGGGTGGTCGCGAGCTTTTCCATCCTGGCCGACATGGTCCGGCAGATCGGCGGGGAGGCGGTCGCGGTGACGGCGCTGGTCCCCCCGGACGGTGACGCTCACACCTACGAGCCCCGCCCGTCGGACCTCCTGGCGATCCAGGCCGCCAGCCTTGTGGTGACCAACGGGCTTGGCCTCGACGCCTGGATGGATCGGCTGATCGGCGGGGCCGGCGGCAGCGCCGTGCGGGCCATCGCGAGCGCCCGCGTGACGCCCCGGCGGATGAGCGAGGGCGGTCGGCAGGTGCTCGATCCTCATGCCTGGCAAGATCCACGCAACGGCGTGCTCTACGCTCGCACGATCATCGAGGGCCTGATCCGCGCCGCCCCGGATCGCGCGGACCTGCTCCGCGCCCAGGGCGAACGCTATCTCGCGGCGATCCAGGAGACCGACGCCTGGACCCTACGCACGCTCGCCCCGGTGCCGCCGGCCAAGCGCAAGATCATCACCAGCCATGATGCTTTCGGTTATTTCGGCGCGCGCTACGGGATCGAGTTCCACGCCGCTCAGGGCATCGATACCGACGCCGAGCCCTCGGCCCGCGACATCGCGCGGCTGGCGGCGCAGATCCGCCGCGAGCACATCCGTGCGGTGTTCGTCGAGAACATGACCGACCCGCGCATCGCCCGGGCCTTGGCGCGCGAGGCCGGCGCGGTGGTGGGCGGGACGGTGTATTCCGACGCGCTCTCCCCACCCGGCGGCCCGGCCGCCACCTATCTCGCGATGTTCCACCACAACGCGACGCTGTTCGCCGCTGCGATGGCGGAGAACTGAGCCGGTCAGGCGGCCTTCGCCAGCACCGTGCCGCAGGCGTCGAACACCGCGAACAGCCTCGCCTGCTCCTCGGCCGAAAGCCGCAGATGCGGCGGGCGGGTGTTGTGCCAGCCAGCGTCGCCGGTGTGGCGCGCCATCAGCGCCTTGAGCCCGGGGATCAGCGGCACGGTCGTTACCGCCCGGCGCGTCGCGGTGAGCACGGTCTGCGCCTCGACCCCCGCCGGCTGGTCCCACCCGGCGTAGACCCGCGCGCCCACCGCGCTGTTCACATTGGCCGCCGCGGTGATGCAGCCGGCGCCCCCCGCCTTGAGGATCTCGTGCAGCCCGTCATCGTAGCCGACATAGACCTCGAACCCGTCGCGGCCGAACTCGCGGACCATCGCGCTCGAATTGGCGAAGTCGCCGCTGCTGTCCTTGGCGCCCTTGATGGTGCCGGGATAGGCCTTGAGCAGCCGGGCAATGAGCCCGAGACTGAACGGCACCGCCGATTGCTGCGGGAAATTGTACAGATAGACCCGCGGCGCGCCGCCGGTACGCTGGATCACCTCGCTGAAATAGGCGAACAGCCCGTCCTCCGACGGGTTCTTGTAGAAGAACGGCGGCAGCACCAGCACGCCCCGGCAGCCGAGCTTTGCCGCCGTGCGGGTCAGCAGCACGGTGTCGGTGATCGCTGTGGTCCCGGTGCCCGGCAGCAGCTTGGCCGCCGGAACGCCGCGCTCCGCCAGCCCTTCCATGAGCGCGACCCGCTCGGTGATGCCGATGCTGTTGGCCTCACCGGTGGTGCCGAGCACGGCGAGCCCGTTGCAGCCATTGCCCAGCAGCCAGCGGCAATGCCCGGCCATGCGGTCGAGGTCGGGCGAGAGGTCGGACTGCATTGGCGTGAGGACGGCGGCGTTGATTCCGCCGAACAAGGCATCGCGCATCATGGCTTTTCTTCTTCCCTTGGAGGCCGCCGACTACGTGGCTGCCGGCCCGGCCAGTCGACGATGTAATGCTCGTATGGCCCGGCGCGCCGCTCGCTCACCGCCCGCCCACGCACCGAGACGCCGGCTTCGTGCACCGTTTCGGGGTCGCCCGAGACCAGCGGATGCCACCAGGCCAGATCCTTGCCCTCGGCGACGCGCCGATAGCCGCAGGAGGGCGGCAGCCAGTCGATCGCACGCACCGCCGCCGGGGTCAGGTTCACGCAGTCGGGCACCCGGCGCGAGCGGTTGGCGTAGTCGCCGCACCGGCAGGATTTGAGGTCGAGCAGGCGGCAGGCGACGTTGGTGAACGACAGCTCGCCGGTGTCGTCGTCGCGCAGCTTGTGCAGGCAGCACCGCCCGCACCCGTCGCACAGCGACTCCCACTCGGCGCGGGACATCTCCTCCAGCGTCTTGGTCTTCCAGAACGGGGGGGCCGAGGGCATGGCTGGATAGCCTACGCCCCGCGGCCGAGCGGCGAAAGATGGCCACCCACGCCGTTCTCGTAGGGCGGACTTCAGTCCGCCGCTTCCCGCCGGCGCACCGTCAAATCGCCCGACAAGGCGAGGATCTCGTGGTCGGTCCCGCCCGAAGCATCCCGCCGGAAGCGCAAATCGACGCGGGCCGGTCCGACGCGGATGCCTTCCAGCGTCACCTCGGGCAGCCAGTCGGGCAGGGCGGGATCGGCGATCAGCGTGCCCGCCGGGGCGAGCGGCGTGATCCCCAGCATCGCGTGAACCAGGAAGATGACCGCGCTGGCCGACCACGCCTGCGGTGCGCAGGCGCCGGGATAGATGCCGGGATGCGGATGCCGCCGGTCGCGCGCATGGCCGCCGAACACCTCCGGCAGGCGGCCAAGGTGGAAAAGTTCGCTGGCGTCGAACAGCCTCTTGGCGAGCCGGTGCAGCGCAGCGTCGAACCCGTAGCGCTTCAGGCCGTGGCCAGTCACCGCGTTGGCGAACGGGCAGACCGTGCCGAGCGGGTAGGCCAGCGGATTATACGCCGGGTGCCGGCTGGAGAGGGTGCGGATGCCCCATCCGCTGAACATGTCGGGCGCCATGAGCCGTTCGGCGACCGTGGCGGCCTTGTCGTCATCGACGATGCCGTAAGCCAGCGCCGTCCCGGCGTTCGAGGCGATGCTCGCCACCGCTCGCTTGTCGGGGTCGAGCGCCAGCGCCAGGAACCGCTTCTCGGGCATCCAGAACCGGTCATTGAACCGCTGCTTCAATGCCTCGGCCTGCGCGACGAGCTCGGCTGCCGTGGCGTGCTCGCCGACGCCGGCGAAGGCGAGCGCCATCGCCTGCTTCGTACCGGTCGTCGCGCTGCTCGGCGTTCAGCCGGCCGACCAGCCGCAACGTGCCGCGCAAGGTCGCCGGGTTGAGCAGCGCCGATTGCCAGGAGGCCATCAGCGTGTCCCGGCCGAACAGGCCGATGTAGTTCGGGATGCCGGCCGCCGGGGCGAACCGCTCCGGTCCCTCGCCCTCCAGCAGGTGAAGCGATGCCAGTCGGCGGCGGCGCGATCCCAGGCGGTCTGCACCGTCGGGCTCGCCGCTGACAGCCGGGCGCATCCGCCCATCCACGCCTCGGCCACCCGGTCCGCGTCCCCGACGCCGACCCGGTCGAGGCCGTGGATCGGCTCCACCGTCTCGCCGCGAAACACCGGCGCGACCTCGATGCAGATGGTGTGCGTGTTCTGCGGCGACAGCTTGAGCCGGCACCACACCACGCTGCCGCCCCGATCCCCGTGGGCCCAGCCGGTCGCCCCGCTTCCCGAGAAGCGCAGGACGGCTCCGTCGTCGAGCTCGGGATGGCGGTAGCGGAACCTGAGCTCGCCGCCATCGGCTCGGCCATGCCGTGCTTCGTGACATGCACGTCCTGGCGCAGCCCGCCTCCCACGAAGCGGTTGACCTGCACCTCGATGCGCTTCTCGGCGATCTCGCCGCCGGTGCTCCCCGGCTCGTCCGGGGTCGGACCGGCCGCGGCACCGAGTCAGGACCATGCGCGAGATGAACCGGGTCCGGTGGAGGTAGAAGCCCTCGGTCCCGGCGGTGACGCGGCCATACGCGTCGGTCACCAGGATCGAGTGGCCTCGATAGGCCGACAATTCGCCCGGGCGAGACCAGTACAGGTTGACATCGGTTCGAGCCATGACGGGGACCTCCAGGCTGCGATGGCTCCATCCGGCCGCCGGCCATTCCGGTTCCGCGTCTCGACAGCGGGCGGGTCCGCCGCTAGCTACCGGGAATGCAAGCACGCAGCGCCGAGCCGTGCGGTGCGGCCCCGCTGGTCGCCGTCGTTCTCCCCCCGCGCGAGGGTTTCGGGCCTGGGCGCACCGGCGCCCTGGGCATGATCGCCCATCGGCTGCAGGCGACGCCCGGCTTCCGCAGCGCTGTGGTCGGCGGCCCGCAATCCGGGCCGGTATTCGCCGACGCGCCCTTTCACCCCGTCCGGCCGGCGATCTGGCGGCCGGGCAACGTCAATCTCCGCTTCGCCGCGAGTGTCGCCCGCTTGCTGCGCCGGATGCGCCCGGCGCTGATCGAGGTCCACAACCGGCCGGAGATCGCCCTCACCCTCGCCGCCCGGTTCCCCGATACGCCAGTCACGGTGCTGCTGAACAACGACCCGCAGGCCATGCGCGGCGCCCGCCGGCCCCGCGAACGCGCGGCGATGCTGCAGCGGCTCGATCGCGTAATGGTCGCGTCAGACTGGCTGCGGGGACGGCTGCTCGACGGTGTTGCGCCACCGCCGCGCCCGCCGTTCGTGCTGCACAACTGCATCGACCTCGCCAGCCTGCCGCCGCCGGCGGGTCGCGAGAAGCTGATCCTGTTCGCCGGCCGATTGGTGCCGGAGAAGGGCGCCGATACCTTCGTCGCCGCCTGCGCCGCCGCCCTTCCGGCACTGCCCGGCTGGCGAGCGGAGATGATCGGCGCCGACCGCTTCCGCGCCGACAGCCCGGATACCGACTTCATCCGCGCCTTGCGCCAGGCGGCGAGCGCCGGCGGCGTGGCGCTGCTCGGCTATCGCGACCACCCCGAGGTGCTCGCCGCGATGGCGCGGGCGGCGATCGTGGTGGTGCCGAGCCGGTGGCAGGAGCCGTTCGGGCTGACGGCGGTGGAGGCGCTGGCGTGCGGCGCGGCGCTGATCTGCTCGCGACGCGGCGGCTTGCCGGAGATCGGCGGCGAGGTCGCAGTCTATGCCGACCCCGACGATCCGCTCGCGCTGGCCGAGGCGATCCGCGATCTCGCGCTCGACGATGCAAGGCGGCAGGCGATGGAGCGGGCGGGGCCGTTGCGGGCGCGGCAGTTCGACGTCACCCTGGCGGCCACGCGGCTCGCCGCGCTGCGGCGCGAGGTGCTGGCCGACCGGGCGGCTCGCATTGAACGGCTGGCACCCGCCTCCATCTGAGAAATTCGCACCAAACGGGAGCAGACGCACATGGCGGAGAGTTCACGGACGGCCGAGCAGATCCCGGTAACGGTGCTGACCGGCTATCTCGGCGCCGGCAAGACGACGCTGCTCAACCGCATCCTCAGCGAGAACCACGGCAAGAAATACGCCGTGGTCATCAACGAGTTCGGCGAGCTCGGCGTCGACAACGACCTCGTCGTGGACACCGACGAGGAAGTGTTCGAGATGAACAACGGCTGCGTCTGCTGCACCGTGCGCGGCGATCTCATCCGCATCGTCGGCGGCCTGATGAAGCGGCGCGACAAGTTCGACGGCATCATCATCGAAACGACCGGCCTCGCCAATCCCGCGCCGGTCGCGCAGACCTTCTTCGTCGACGACACGGTGCGCGCCAAGACCCGGCTCGATGCGGTGGTGACGGTGGTGGATGCCAAGCACCTGCCGCAGCGCCTCGAGGACAGCCACGAGGCCGAGGACCAGATTGCCTTCGCCGACGTGATCGTCCTCAACAAGACCGACCTGGTCACGCCGGCGGAGCTCGACGATGTCGAGCGGCGCATCCGCGCGATCAACCGCTTCGCCGTGATCCACCGCACCGAGCGCGCCAGCCTGCCGATCACCCAGGTGCTCGACCAAGGCGCGTTCGACCTGCAGCGCGTGCTGGAGCGCGAGCCCGCCTTCCTCACCGACGACGAGCACGAGCACAGCGACGAGATCACCTCGGTGAGCTTCGAGGTCGAGAAGCCGATCGACCCGGAACGCTTCAACGCCTGGATCGGCCTGCTGCTCGCCGACAAGGGCGCCGACCTGCTGCGCACCAAGGGGATTCTCGCCTATGCCAACGAGGACCGGCGCTTTGCCTTCCAGGCGGTCCACATGATCGCCGACGGCGACTTCATCGGGCCGTGGAAGGAGGGCGACCCGCGCGTCAGCCGCATCGTGTTCATCGGCCGCAACCTTAACCGCCCGCAGCTCCGGCGCGGTTTTGAAAGCTGCCAGGCGGCATGAGCGCAACCACGGCACCCAACTTCCTGCTCGACTCGCGCGGCGTGCATCGCGCGCTCGATGCGTTCGTGGTCGGCTGCGCCTTCGACCGCGCCGGCCGCACCGCGGCGTTCGCGCTGGGCGACGGCGCGCTGCATGTCGTGAAACTGTCGGATCGAGAGAGCTGGACCCGCGTTCCGGTGCATGACGGCGCGACACTGGCGCTCGCGCCGGATGCCGCGCCGTCGGGCTTCATCAGCGGCGGCGACGACGGCGGTTTGCGTCGCATCAGTAGCGACGGCGAAGCGGCAGAAATCGCGTCGTTCGGCATGAAATGGGTCGAGCACGTCGCGAGCTTCGCTGGCGACAAGGGGAAGGGCGGACTTCTCGCCTGCGCGGTGGGCAAGCAGGTTCACCTGTTCGACCAGGCGGGCGCCAGGCTCAAGCAGATCGAGCATCCGTCGAGCGTCACCGGCCTGGTGTTCGACGCGCGCGGCAAGCGCGTCGCGGCGTCGCATTACAACGGCGCGTCGCTGTGGTTCGTCGCGGCGAAAACCGACAGCCCGCGCCGGCTGGAATGGAAGGGCAGCCATACCGGCATCGCGATCTCGCCCGACGGCGACAGCGTGATTACCGCGATGCAGGAAAACTCGCTGCATGGCTGGCGGCTCTCCGACGGCCAGCACATGCGGATGAGCGGCTATCCGAGCAAGACGCACAGCCTGTCGTTCACCCGCAACGGCAAGTGGCTGGCAAGCAGCGGCGCGGAGTCGGTCGTGCTATGGCCATTCACCGGCGGCGGCCCGATGGGCAAGGCCCCCACGGAAGTTGCCGGCGGCGACGGCGTGACCTGCACCCGCGTCGCCTGCCACCCGACACAGGAGATCGTCGCCGCCGCGTTCAACGATGGGCTGGTGGTGGTCGCCGAGATCGCCTCCGGCCGCATCGCGCCGATCGCGCCCCCGGGCAACGGCCCGGTCTCGGCGCTGGCCTGGAGCCCGGACGGCGCGCAGCTCGCGTTCGGGACGGAGACGGGGTTCGCCGCGATGCTCGATCTGTCCGGGAAGGGATAGGCCGCGGCAGGAGGCGTATTCCGCCCGCCATGAGCGCTCCGCCAGAAAGGAACTAACGTCGCCTGGCTGCTTTGTTCCTTTGCGGCCAGGAGACGTCGTGATGTCGTTTTCCGAACGTGTCGGTGCTCGCGCGGGAAGCGGCACCCGGACATTCGCAACCAGATGGCTTGGCCGCTTGGATCTCCCGAGCGCCGCCGATGACTTGCCCGTCGCGCCCGCGGCACGGCGTGATCGGGCCTGGGTCGCGCTGGTCGGCGGCGCGGACGCCGTGCTGCGGCGATGGTACGGGGTCTACGAATTCACCGACGACCCGAATTGCCTGCTGCGCGTCGCCTTGCGGCGCGCCCGCGTGCCCGTCGTGCTGGCGGAGGGGCTGGTCATCGGCGCCGGCTCGCCGATCGGCCTGCTGCATTTCTGGAACGAGCACCTGCCGCCGTTTCCCCCGCACGGCCCCGACATCTGTTGGGCCAAGGGCGTCGAGCACCGCTTCGAGCACTCGCTGAGGTTGCTCGCGACGCATGTCGAGGGCAACCCGGCCTGGGCCGGGGTGCGCGCCCTGCGTGGCCACGCGGCCCTCTCGGGCGGAATGCGGCCGGCCCAGATGCGCCGTGTCGCCAGCCACTACGGCTTCGAGATCGCCGCGCTCGATCTGGCCGGGCTCGCCGCCCTGCACGCATTCGGCCAGAATTTCCTGCTCTGGGCGCTCGCGCGCGCGTTCAACCCGGGCGCGCTGACCCGCCAGCCGTTCCGCCGC
>DATIMU010000065.1:0-4813 GCA_035475015.1 Acetobacteraceae bacterium | reverse complement strand
GGCCAGTACGCCGCCGTCGTCTACAAGGAATTGCAGGACTACAAATCCGGCGCGCGGACCAGCGCGATCATGCAGCCGCTGGTCGTCGGCCTGTCCGAGCCGGACATGCGCGACCTCGCCGCCTATTACGACTACCTGCCGCGCCCGCCGGCCTATCATCCCGCCAGCGCCGGGCCGCCGCCCGAGATCGTCGTCAGCGGCGCGCCGATGCGCAACATCCCGCCCTGCGCCGCCTGCCACGGCGGCCTCGACAACAAGGCGGGCAGCCCGTGGCTCGACGGCCAGCCCGCCGCCTACGTCAAGGCCCAGCTCCAGGCTTTCGCCGACGGCACCCGGCGCAACGACATCAGCGAGCAGATGCGCAACGTCGCCCGGAACATGACGCCGGCGGAGATCGACGCGGCGGCGCGCTACTACTCCAGCCAGCCGCCGTAGGTCGGTTTGGCGCGTCGCCGCTCTTGACGCGGGCCTCCCCCGGACCAACTCTTTTCGCAACACGATCCGGGCCCCTCTGGCAGGGACGCCGAGCTTCTCGGCCAACCCTGCGATGTCGGATTGCCGCGCGCATGGCGGTGATCGGTCGGCGGGCCCCTCCCCGGTATTCGGTCTCCATTGTGCCGCGCGGCGCGGGACAACAATGGAGCTTGCGAATGACCGTTTCCCATCGAGCCAAGAACCGCCGCCCCGCGCGCCGGCCGCGCTGGTCCGTGGTCGAGCGCCCCAGCCGGGCGACCGCCGAGGCGATCGTCGCCACCGCCGCCGCGATGGCCTGCGCCGACGGGCGGGCCGAGCCCGCCGAGCGGGCGGCGCTGCACGCCTTCCTGCGACGCCACGGCTTTCTCATCCTGCACGGCCGCGATCTGCTCGCGACCTATGACGAGGCGGTGTCGCGCACCGGGCGCGGCGGCGTCGCCGATCCGTCCGCCACCGTCGCCCGGCTGCAAGCCCTCGCCGGCACCCATGCCGGGGTGCTGGCCGCCACCGCCGCGGCCCATGTCGCGGTCGCCGACGGCATCACCTGGCCGCAGGAGATCGCGCTGCTGCGGGTGATCCGCGACCGGCTCGGCGTCGGCGCGGGCGGCACGGCGGCGCGCGAATGAGCTGGCTGGCCGACCCGCAGATCTGGGCGAGCTTCACCGCGCTGTTCGCGCTCGAGGTGGTGCTCGGCATCGACAACCTGGTGTTTCTCGCGATCCTCGCGAACCGCCTGCCGCCGGAGCGCCAGGACAGCGCCCGGCGCATCGGCCTCGCCCTCGCGCTGTTCGGCCGGCTCGCGCTGCTCGGCACGCTCTCCTGGCTCGCCCACCTCACCGCACCCCTGCTCACCGTCGCCGGCCACACCCTGTCGTGGCGCGACCTCATCCTGCTCGCGGGCGGTGCCTTCCTGATCTACAAGGGCACGCGCGAGATCCATCACCGGGTGGAAGGCCACGACGAGGCCGCCGCCGGCGCCGGACAGACCGTGAGCTACTCCTGGACCCTGGCGCAGATCGTCGCCTTCGACATCGTGTTCTCGCTCGACAGCGTCATCACCGCGATCGGCATCGCCGAGCAGATCTGGGTCATGGTGGCGGCCATCGTCGGCGCGATGGCGGTGATGCTGGCGGCATCCGGCCCGCTCTCCGGCTTCATCCAGCGTCACGCCTCGCTCAAGATGCTGGCGCTGTCCTTCCTGCTGCTGATCGGCATGACGCTGATGGCCGATGGCCTCGGCTTCCATGTGCCGCGCGGCTACATCTACGCCGCGATGGGCTTCTCCTGCCTGGTCGAGGTGCTCAACCTGCTCGCCACCAGGCGGCGGCGGGCACGACCGGCAACGCCGGGAGAGTAGCCACCCTCATACCCAATCGTCATGGCCGGACTTGATCCGGCCATCAGCCGCCCACGGGCCGCGCCATGGCCCATGTCGCGGCTGATTGCCGGGTCAAGCCCGGTAACGACGGTGTGGGAAATACGAAGACCGACGCGCGCCTACCGCAGCATGTTGCGCATCGCATAGGCGTTGGCGTCGGGCTCGGCCACCGGCTCGGCGCCGAAGCGAACCTCGATCGTGCGCAGGATCGAGCCGAAATCGTACGGCGTGTGGTCGACGTAGCCGCGCTTCACCGTCGGCCCGACGACGATCAGCGGAATGCGTGTGCCCGGTCCCCATTTGTCGCGGCGCGGCGGGGCGACGTGGTCCCACAAGCCGCCATTCTCATCCGAGGTGATGATGATGAGCATGTCGGCATAGGCCGGGCTCGCCTGCAGCTTGGCGACGATCTCGCCGAGATGCACGTCGCCGTCCGTCACGTCGGCATAGCCGGGATGCAGGTTGAACTCGCCGATCGGCTTGTAGAACACCACCGGCGGCAAGCTGTTCTGCGCGATGTCGCGCAGCAGGTCCGTGTAGTCCTGCAGATGCGCCCGCTGCGCCGGCGTGCCGGGGGCGAGATCGCGGAAATACGCCAGCGGCTGATGGTGATACTGGAACAGCTTGTCCGGGTGGCCCGCCATCGCGTTGTCGTAGCCGCCGGAATACCATTTCCAGCTCACCCCCTTGGCGTCCAGCCGGTCGCCGATATGCGGCAGGGTCTGCGGCGGCACCAGCAGCGCCTCGTCGGTGTATTTCGGATTGTGCAGATAGACCGACTGGCTGGTGTTCACCGCGTCGCCGTCGGGCGTCACCTGGCCGTCCTTCACCATCCGCCCGCTCGCGTCGACCTTGGCGACGATCTTGTCCGGCGCCTCCGGCCAGCGCAACGCGCAGGAGCAGACGAGGAAGGTGTGATTGAGGAAGGAGCCGCCGAACGCCGAGTGGAACATCGCGTCGCCGAGGGTGAACTCGCGTGCCAGCTTCCAGAGGTGGCTGTCGTGCATGTTGTAGTAGCCCATCGCCAGCCCGGCCGCGTCCGACACCTCGGCGAAGCGGTTCATCGCACCACCGTTGATCTGCATCTGCTCCTGGTAGAAGCGATGCACGAGGTCGGGGGTGTTCTGGTTCTCCGGCACGAATTGGCCGATGTCGAACGGCGCGTTCGGCAGGTTCGCCGGAAAGCGCGGGTCGAGCTTCTTCTGATAGGCGTCGAACACCGGCGGCAGGGTCGCGTAGGGCTTGCCGTCCGCGCCGATCTGGATGGCGTTGTCGCCGGCATTGGCGCGGCCATTGGCCCCGGGAAAATCGCCGAACAGCGTGTCGAAGCTGCGGTTCTCCTCGAAGATCACGACGATATGGCCGATCTTCGCCAAGGGATCGGTCGTGGCCGGTTGCGCCGGCGCCTCCCGAGCCATCCCCAGCACCATCGCCGCCCCGATCACCCACGCCAACCCGCGCATCGCGTCACTCCCCTTCATGCCGGGAAACAGGCCGATCCGGCCCCGGAAAGACAGTGACGTTACGGTGACAGAGCCCACGCCGCCAGGCCGCCAGCAAGGCGGCGGACTGAAGTCCGCCCTACGCCGTTGCGTTGCGATCCGTAGGGCGGACTTCAGTCCGCCATCCCCCACACACCGAGCGAACCGCAGCGTCGGTGCCGCGGGCAGCGTGCCGGCGACGAAGCGCGCGTGCAGCGCGGCGAGCCGCCGCTGGACGCCCGTGAGATAGTGCCCCAGCGGCAAGATGAGCGGCGCCACCTCGTGTCGCCACAGCATGATCCCGCCGATGGTCAGCTTGATGTGGTTGATGAAGAGGACGAAGCGGGGCATCAGGCTGGTTGGGGGGAGAGGGCGACGGTGGCCATGCCCGGGGTATAGCGTTAGTGAATAATAATGGCAAGACATTCGTCATCGCGAGCGCAGCGCGGCGATCCATCGCGCCCACACGCGGCCGACCGCTTCGGCGAACTGTCAGACTAGACGCGCCGCATCGGAATCCACCGCGCGAGGCCCCACGCCATCGCCGCGAACAGCGCGATGGTCAGGAAGGCGCCGCGAAAGGCGAACGCGATCTCCCCCTGGATCATCGCCCGGTGCGCCTCGGGCAGCCCGGCCAGCACGCGCGGCCCCTGCTCGACCAGCTCGGCGAAGCGGGCGGCGGTGCCCGGGTCTTGCGCGGCGAGCAGCGCGAACAGCACCGCGCCGACGGTCGCGGTGCCGAACGCCGCCCCCACCGAGCGCGAGAACTGCACCGAGGCGGCCGCCGCGCCGAGCTGCTTCGGCCCGGCGACCGACTGCACCGTGATCTGCGCCACCGGCATTCCGGTGCCGACGCTCAGCGAGACCACGAGGAAGGCCCAGGGCAGCTGCGCGGTGGTCAGATCCGGCGCCAGCACCGCGAGAGCGGCCAGCGCGACGGCGGTAATCACCAGCCCGAACGAGGGAAAGATCGTGGTCCGCCCGGTCCTCGCGATCATCCGCCCGGTGAACAGCGAGCCGATGCCGATGCCCGCCGTCATCGGCAGCATGAGCAGCCCGGTCTCGGCGGGCGTCGCGCCGCGCACCACCTGATAGTACATCGGCAGGAAGCTGACGGTGGCGACGGTGACGCCGGCGAGCAGCGCCGCCATCGCGTCGGTGCGCCAGATCGCCGCCTGGCGCAGCAGCTTGAGCGGCAGCAGCGGCGACGGCGCGCGGCGCTCCTGGCGCAGCAGCATCGCCAGCGACACGGCGGCAATGGCGGCAAAACCGATCACGCCGGGAAGTGCCGCCGGGTCGAAATGCTGCGCCTTCTCGAGCGCCAGCAGGGCCGGGGTGATGAAGCCGGAGAAGAACAGCACGCCCCAGAAGTCGAACCGCAGCTTGCCGCCGCCGCCGGGATGCGCCGGCAGCCGCAGCGCCAGCAGCATCGCGACGAGGCCCACCGGCAGGTTGACCAGGAAGACCGACTGCCAGCCGA
>DATIMU010000064.1:0-3225 GCA_035475015.1 Acetobacteraceae bacterium | reverse complement strand
GGGGCCGTCCATATATGACGGGGTGTGTTGCCGCCTCAGTTGAGCGCGTCCTCATCGGCTCGCGTAGTGAGCCACCGCGATGGTGAAGGGTAGAACGAGTTCGGGAATGAGATAGGCAAGCCACACGGCGGGCGGCTTTGGCAGACCGACCCTCCAAATGGAAACGAGTCTGCCCATGCCCGCGAGAAGGACGCCGAGGGCCAGAAAATACACGAGCGTCCCTTGCTGCCGAATGGTGATGGCCGCCCAGAGATTGATGAGTCCTGTCGAGAAATAGACCCCGGCCATGAAGCGGTGGACGTTATCCAAACGGGGTGCCGTAACGGGCTGGCCGACGAAAAACTGTAGAGGGCCCCGAGCCGCCGCCCGCGACAGCCGGCCTGTGGGAGCCGACGCCTTGCTTGCCTCCCTGGCCGGACTGACGCCGCGCCGTTAACGAACGTGGTATGAGGGGATGGCGGAATGACTTCCGCCCTACGTCGTTACGCCGCTTTGGGTGGGACGGACGGCATTCCGCCGTCCTGTGGCGACGGGGCGCTCAGGACGCTTGCGGCGAGGCGGCGAGCAGCCGCTCGATCGGGTCCCACACGAAAGCGGTCTGATTGACCAGTTGACCGCCGACTTGCACGCACGATTCGGCGACCGGGCGGCCGCCGAGGCGCTGGTAGAACCAGCGACTGGGGTTGTCGCGCAGCACCCAGACGAACACCGAGCGGCAGCCGGTCTCGGCGAGATGCGCGGCCAGGGTGCGCATCAGCCGCCGCCCGACGCCGCGCTCGCGGAAATCGTCGAGCACGTAGAGCGTCTCGATCTCGCCCTCCGCCAAGCCACGGCCGCCGATCTCGGCCATCCGCGCCGGGCCGCCCGTCGCGAAGCCGACGATGCGCGGCGAGGTGCCGGCAAGCGCCTCCTGGCCGGTGACGGCGGCGACGAACACCGGCACCCCGGCGCGGATCGACTGGTCGTAATGCGCGGCCTGCCGGGGCACCGACAGGCGGGCGAGGAAATTGTCGGGCAGGATGCCAGGATAGGCGCTGCGCCACGCCGCGACATGCACCGCGCCGATCGCGATGCTGTCGGCCGGTCGGGCGCGACGGATCGAGATCATGTCGCGCGCTGCAGCACGGCGGCGAAGAACCCGTCCGTGCCGTGCTGGCGTGGGGTCAGCGACAGGAACGGACCGGCGCATGGCGGCGCGCCGTCGAGCGCCCAGGCATCCGCCAAGGGCAGCAGGGCGAACCCGCGATGGCGGGAGAGAAAGTCGGACACCTGACCCTCGTTCTCCTCATGGAGCAGCGAGCAGGTAGCGTAGACCAACCGCCCGCCGATGCGAACCAGACGGGCCGCCGCATCGAGGATGCCGGCTTGCCGGGGCAACAATTCCGCGAGATCGCGCTCCATCAGGCGCAGTCGCGCGTCGGGGTTGCGCCGCCATGTGCCGCTGCCGGTGCACGGCGCGTCCACCAGCACGCGGTCGAAGCTGCCGGCGCGGCGCTTGGCCCATTTGTCGCCGGCCTCGGTGAGATGCCGCTCGACGTTGAACACCCCGGCGCGACGCAGCCGACGCAATGCGCCTTCGAGCCGATGCGCGGAGACGTCGCACGCGGCGATGCTGCCGCGATTTTGCATCGCCATTGCCAGCGCGAGCGTCTTGCCGCCGGCGCCCGCGCACCAGTCGGCGACGCGCAGGCCAGGTCGGGCGTCGACCAGGGCGGCGACAAGCTGACTGCCCTCGTCCTGGATTTCCACCACGCCGCTCTGGAACGCCGCGCCGGTCGTCACCGCGCGACGGCCGGGGATGCGCAGGCCCCAGGGCGAGAGCGGGGTCGGTTCCGATTCAAGTCCCTCCGCAAGCAGCGCGGACCGAACTTCCTCTCGCGTGGCCTTCAGCAGATTGGCGCGCAGATCGAGCGGCGCCGGTTCGCCGAGGGCCGCCATCTCCACGCCGAGCGCATCGCCGAAGCGGGCGCGCAAGCGGGGGAGAATCCAGTCGGGCACTTCGAGGCGCACGGCCTCCGGCATCTCCGGATGATCGAGCGTGTGGCCTTCGAGGGATTGCAGGCCGGTGTGCTCCGGCGCGGTGAGCGACGCGGGGGCGAAGCGGCCACCGGAGAAGGATTGCGCGACGCCCGCCACGGTCCAGCCGTCCAGCGCCAGCGAGGCGGCAATCCGCATCCGGGGGCTGCGTTCGAGCCCGGCGCGCTCCAGCCACCAGCCGAGGCGGCGAAAGGCGCGCAGCGCGCTCCACGCCCGCGCCGAGACCGCGCGGCGGTCGCCGGAGCCAATGAAGCGACGGTTGCGGAAGAAATCATTGGCGACCGCGTCGGCCGGCTTGCGCGGCGCGCGCTCGACCGCTTCCAAGAGGTCGATCGCCGCGGCGATCCTGGCGGCGGGGGTCACGCGAGAGCGTCGGGCAGACCGGACAGGTCCGGCAATTCCTGCACGCTGCCACGCAGCCCGTATTCGTCCGGCTGGCCGGAGCGGTTCACCCAGAAGACGCGAAAGCCGAACACGCGCGCGCCGAACGCATCCCAGGCGTTCGACGAGACGAATGCCATTTCTGCCGCCGCCAATCCGAATTGGTCGGATGCGAGGCGGTACACGCGCGGGTCGGGCTTGTACACGCCCACCGCCTCGACGCTGAGCACCGCGTCGAGCAGCCGATCGATCCCGGCCGCGCCCACGGCGTCCGCCAGCATCGAGGGCTCGCCGTTGGACAGAATCGCGCGGCCGATGCCGCCCGCCCGCAGCCGGCGCAGCACATCCGGCACCTCGGGGTAGGCGGACAGCCGGCGATAGGCGTCGAGCACGTCGGCGAGCAACGCGCGATCGGCAATGCCGTGGCGCGCCGCGACCCAGTGCAACGCCTCGGTGGTCAGCGTGAAGAAGTCGCGATGCTCCGCCGGGCCGGTCAGGCTGCGCACCCAGCTATATTCGATCTGCTTGATCCGCCAATCCTGGCTGATGCGCTGCCAATCGGTGCCGAGGCGCGCCGCGTGCTTCTCCATGGCCGCGTGCACGTCGAGCAGCGTGCCATAAGCGTCAAAGATCGCGGCGCGGATGGCGGGCACGCTCAGTCCTGCCGATAGTTCGGCGCCTCGCGCGTGATCGCCACGTCGTGCACGTGGCTTTCGCGCAGGCCGGCGCCGGTGATGCGGCGGAAGCGCGTGTTGCGTTGCATCTCGGCGAGCGTCGAGCTGCCGGTGTAGCCCATCCCCGCGCGCA
>DATIMU010000063.1:0-4931 GCA_035475015.1 Acetobacteraceae bacterium | reverse complement strand
AGCAGGAACAGGCCGGTGATCAAATCCTGCACCAGCTTCTGCGAGCCGAAGCCGATGGCGATGCCGATGACGCCGGCGCCGGCCAGCAATGGCGCGATGTTGACGCCGAGATCGCTCAGCACCATCAGCACGACCACGACCAGCAGCGCGACCAGCAGCGTGGTGCGGAGCAGCGGCAGCAGGGTACGCAGCCGGGCCGAGCGGGCCGCCTGCTGCTCCTCGGCCAGTCGGGCGAGGTGCCGCTCGATCGCGCCGTTCGCCGCCTCCCACGCCACGAAGCCGAGCAGGATCGTCACGCCGACGCTCGCCCCGGCGGATAGCAGCCGCTGCCCGGAGAAGCTGAAGGCGAGCCAGGAGAGCGTGCCGAAGCCCCACGCCTGGAACAGCGCGAGCAGCGTCAGCACGTAGATCAGCACGGTGAGGCCGCGGCGCAGCGCCGGGCGGTAGACCCGCACCCGTTGGCCGAACGCGGGATCGCGGCCCGGCTCGTCCGGCCGCTGCCGCGCCGCGCGGTCCAGCGTGCCGAGCACGACGATGAGGACCAGCCGGCCGACCAGCAGCACCACGGCGGTCGCCACGGCGAAGTCCAGCAACCGGCTGAAGCCGTTCGGCAGCTCGACCGCCCAGACCAGCCACGCCGCCACCAGATAGAACAGCGCGAACCAGTGCCAGGTCGCCGCGAAGCGGTTGCGCAGCACGGTGAACACGCCGGTGGCACCCGGTGGCGCTCGCAGGCGGCGGGCCACGGCGGCGCGCTTCTGCAGCACGATCACGATCAGCATGATGTGAACGACGAGGCCGACCGCCTTCAGCGCCGCGTCGTGGGCGTCCTGCGACAATCCGAGCAGCAGGCCGGCGCCGGTCAGCGCGATGCCGAATACCGCGACGGCGACGACGCGGCGCAGCCAGCGCATCGCGTAGCGCGCCCCGACATCCGACAGCGGCACCAGCCGGAGCCGCGCGGTGTCGGGCGACAGCATCATGCGGCCGACGCAGAGCAGCGCACGGCAGATCGCGTAGGCATCGACCAGCGCGAGCAGGACGAGGCGCACAAGCTGGGTGCCGCCCAGCTGGCTCTGGATCACCAGATGCGAGGCGATGGCGAACCCGAGCACCGGCAGGAGGTCCAGTACCAGGCGCGCGAGCGCGAGCGGGATGCGCCGCAGCAAGGTCCAGGCGGTGGTGCGCAGGCGGTGGCGATGGGGGTGACGCGGCGGTTCAAGCTCGCCCGCTTCCGCACGCGCCAACGGCTCGTTGTCCTCGGGCTCGGCGACGCCGTTCGCGGCCTCCGGCGCGGCGCCCCGCAGCTTTCGCCGCGGCCGTCGGAGCACCAGAAGCAGGAGCCATTCGACGAGCAGCCCGCAGCCCGCCGCCGCCGCGAGGCGCCAGAGCGCGTCGAGCAGCTGGGCGCGCTGCGCCGGATCATCGGCGATGGCCGAGAACCCGCCCCACAATTCGGGTGCCCGCGACAGGGCGTGGAACGTGGCACGGGACTGCGCGGAGAGATGCTCAAGGAACGCCGACAGGCTGGACAGCACCTGCGCGCCGACGCTGCCCGGCTCGATCGGGATCGGCAGGGCGGGCTTCGGCGCGGCGGCTTCCGGCGCGGCCTTGGCGATCGTCTCGAGCGTGCCGATCAGCGCCGCCCGCTTCTTGTCGTCCTTCAGCACGTCCAGGGTCTGTTGCGCCTGCGCCTGCGAGATCGCCGGCGCCGGCGGTTTGGCCTGGGCACGCGCCGCCCCCGGCATCGCGCAGCCGAGCACGATGGCGGCCAGCACGAATAGCAGCGGAGGAACCCGGATCATGCCGGCGCGACCCACCATAAGCGACGGGCCCGGTCAACCTGCGGGGCCGACCGGAGGTGAAATCCGGCGCGCATGAGGGTGCACAACGCCGCCACGCGGCTTATGTGTCCCGCGTGAAGACGTTTTTGGTCATCCTCCTGGCGCTGCTGATGCTGGGCACCCTCGGGGTGCTGTTCGCCGGGTTGTTCGGCATGGTACGGGGCGGCGGCGACCCGCGCAAATCCAATGCGCTGATGCGCTGGCGGGTGATCCTGCAGGCGGCGGCCCTGTTGCTGTTCGCCCTGATTATGGGCCTGCTGCGATCCTGAGCGGCCGGCTTTTGCCGGGCTCGTGGTTTGACACGGCGGGCGCCCCCTGCCAATTTCCGGCCCCTGTTGCAGGCGCGAACAGGCGGGCGCGGTTCGGAGGCGAACCGGCAAGAGCCCGCTCAAGCCGCGTCTGCCCACTGGAAGCGGCACGGTTTTTCCCATGAAGATTCTCGTCCCGGTCAAGCGGGTGGTCGACTACAACGTCAAGGTCCGCGTGAAATCGGACGGCACCGGCATCGAGACCGCCGGCGTCAAGATGTCCATGAACCCGTTCGACGAGATCGCGGTCGAGGAGGCGGTGCGGCTCAAGGAGAAGGGCGTCGCGACCGAGATCATCGCGGTCTCGATGGGCGTCCCGCAATGCTCGGAGACGATCCGCACGGCGCTCGCGATGGGGGCTGATCGCGGCATCCTGGTCGAGAGCGACGTCGAGCTGCAACCGCTCGCGGTGGCCAAGCTCCTCAAGGCGATCGCCGAGAAGGAGCAGCCCAAGCTCATCATCCTGGGCAAGCAGGCGATCGACGACGACATGAGTGCCACGGGCCAGATGCTCGCCGCCTTCCTCGGTTGGCCGCAGGGCACGTTCGCCAGCAAGATCACCATCGAGGGCGACGGCATCACCGTCACCCGCGAGGTGGATGGTGGGCTCGAGACGGTCGCGCTAACCCTGCCCGCCATCGTCACCACCGATCTGCGCCTCAACGAGCCGCGCTACGCCAGCCTTCCGAACATCATGAAGGCGCGCAAGAAGCCGATCGAGAACATGAAGCCGGCCGATCTCGGCGTCGATCCGGCGCCGCGCCTCACCGTGCTGAAAGTGGCCGAGCCGCCCAAGCGCCAGGCCGGCAAGAAGGTCGGCTCGGTCGCCGAGCTGGTCGACAAGCTGCGCAACGAAGCGAAGGTGATCTGACCGATGACGTCACTCGTCCTGCTCGAACATGACGCGGGCGGCATCAAGCAGCCCTCGCGCAGCGCCGTCGCCGCCGCGACCAAGCTCGGCGAGGTTCATGCCCTGATCGCCGGAGCCAACGTATCCGCCGCCGCTGCCGCCGCGGCGAAGCTGCCGGGCGTCGCCAAGGTGATCGTCGCCGACGCGCCGGAATACGATCACGCGATGGCGGAGCCGATCTCGGCGTTGATTTTCGCTCTCGCGCCCAACTACACGCACCTGCTGGCGGCGACCACGGCGGTCGGCAAGAACGTCATGCCGCGCGTCGCCGCGTTTCTCGACGCGCAGCCGATCAGCGACATCGCCGAGGTGATCGACGCCGACACCTTCGTCCGCCCGATCTACGCCGGCAACGGCATGGCCACGGTGAAATCCTCCGACAAGATCAAGGTGATTACCGTCCGCGCGGCGAGCTTCGACCCGGTGCCGGCCGAGGGCGGCTCGGCCACCACCGAGCCGGCACCGGCAGTGGACCTGCCGAAAAATTCGAAATTCATCTCCGCCGAGCTGTCCAAGAGCGAGCGGCCCGAGCTGACCGCCGCCCGCGTGGTGATCTCGGGCGGGCGCGGGATGCAGAACGGCGACAACTTCAAGCTGATCGAGCCGATCGCCGACAAGCTCGGTGCCGCCGTCGGCGCCTCGCGCGCCGCCGTGGATGCCGGGTTCGTGCCCAACGACTACCAGGTCGGCCAGACCGGCAAGATCGTGGCACCGGAGCTCTACGTCGCGGTCGGCATCTCGGGCGCGATCCAGCATCTCGCCGGGATGAAGGACAGCAAGGTGATCGTCGCGATCAACAAGGACGAGGAGGCGCCGATCTTCCAGGTGGCCGACTACGGCCTGGTGCAGGATCTGTTCACCGCGCTGCCGGAGCTGGCCGCCGAGTTGGAGAAGTCCTGAATGAACGTGGCTACCACGGCGACCCTGGCTTCGGCGCCGTTGCTTGCTGACGCCCCCGAGATCACCAGCGTCGGCGTGATCGGCGCCGGGCAGATGGGCAACGGCATCGCCCATGTCTGCGCCCTCGCCGGCCTGCCGGTCGTGCTGCTCGACGTGAACGACCAGGCGCTCGACCGCGCGATGGCGACGATGGCGCGCAACATGGACCGCCAGGTGAACCGCCGGATCATCGCCGAGGAGGATCGCGAGGACGCGCTGGCGCGGATCACCACCGGCACCGATTACGCGCTGTTCGGCGAATGCGACTTCGTCATCGAGGCGGCGACCGAAAAAGAGGACATCAAGCGCGCGATCTTCAAGACGCTGGTGCCGCACCTGAAGCCCGGCGCCCTGCTCGCCTCCAACACCTCCTCCATCTCGATCACCCGGCTCGCCGCCGGCACCGACCGCGCCGAAAAATTCATCGGGATGCACTTCATGAACCCGGTGCCGGTCATGAAGCTGGTGGAGGTCATTCGCGGCATCGCGACCGACGAGCCGACCTTCCAGGCGGTTCTCGCGCTGGCCCGCAAGCTCAACAAGACCACCGCCGTCGCCGAGGATTTCCCCGCCTTCATCGTCAACCGCATCCTGGTGCCGATGATCAA
This sequence comes from Acetobacteraceae bacterium, assembly GCA_035475015.1. Lineage (GTDB taxonomy): Bacteria > Pseudomonadota > Alphaproteobacteria > Acetobacterales > Acetobacteraceae > JAFKFI01. The sequence goes on along the minus strand of DATIMU010000063.1, from coordinate 322 downwards.
CGAGGCGGTCTACGCGCTGTACGAGGGCGTCGGCTCGGTCTCGGCCATCGACACCGCGATGAAGCTCGGCGCCAATCATCCGATGGGGCCGCTGGAGCTGGCGGATTTCATCGGCCTCGACACCTGCCTGTCGGTGATGCAGGTGCTCTATGACGGGCTTTCAGACAGCAAGTACCGCCCTTGCCCGCTGCTGGTGAAATACGTCGAGGCCGGCTGGCTCGGGCGCAAGACCGGGCGCGGCTTCTACGACTACACCCAGGACCCGCCGCGCCCGACCCGCTAGACGCTGGGAGGCTCCGATGAGCTGGCAACCCGCCGACGA
>DATIMU010000062.1:0-12077 GCA_035475015.1 Acetobacteraceae bacterium | reverse complement strand
GACGGTGCCACCGTCATCCTCACCATCAGCCAGCCGGCGCGGCGCAACGCGCTGTCGATGGCGATCCGCGAAGGGCTGACCGAGGCGCTCGATCGCATCGAGGCGGACCGCGAGGTGCGTGCCGTGGTGCTGACCGGCGCCGGCGGCACGTTCAGCGCGGGCGGCGACATCAGCGGCATGGACGTGACCGACATCCCGAGCGGGCGCGAGCGATTCCGCCGCACGCATCGCATGGTCCACGCGCTGATCCAGTCGAGCAAGCCGCTGATCGCCGCCGTCGAGGGCTGGGCGGCGGGTGCCGGGATGTCGCTGGCGTTGTGCTGCGACACCGTTGTCGCCGCCGAGGATGCTCGCTTCATGGCGAGCTTCGGCAAGATCGGCTTGGTCGCCGATTGCGCGCTGTTCTACACGTTGCCGCAGCGTGTCGGCATGGGCCGCGCGCGGCAAATTCTTCTCTATGGCGAGCCGGTGGGCGCCGTGGAGGGTGAGCGCATGGGCCTGGTCGATCACGTCGCACCCAGTGGCGGCGCGCTCGATCGCGCGTTGGAGCGGGCGCGCGCCGTCGCCGAGGGCGCGCCGCTGCCGATCGCTCTGACAAAACGCTATCTCGCGGAGGGGCTGGAGGCGGCGCTGGAGTTCGAGCGCGACGCGCAGGCGATGATGTTCGTCACCGCCGACCACGCGGAGGGGCGCGCCGCGTTTCTCGGCAAGCGCAAGCCGGTGTTCAAGGGAGTTTGAAGCGATGAGCGCCGCGATCGCGCCCGACTACAACGAACTCGACGACGACGATTTCCGCGGCGTGGTGCGGCGTTTCGTCGCGGAGAACTACCCGCCGGAGCTGCGCTATCCGCCGAAACGCCTGCACTGGGCCGAGAACAAGGTCTGGTACATGAAGCTCGCGGAGAAGGGCTGGCTGTGCCCCGGCTGGCCGCGCGAGTTTGGCGGCATGGGGCTGTCATCGATCAAGCAGGTCATTCTCACGGAAGAGTTCGAGCGCTACGGCGTCGCGCGGACCAATGATCACGGCATCGTCATGGTCGGCCCGCTGCTCATCGAGCACGGCACGGAGGAGCAGCGGGGAAAATTCCTGCCGAAGATCCTCAGCGGCGAGAACATCTGGTGCCAGGGCTACAGCGAGCCCAACGCCGGCTCCGATCTCGCCAGCCTGCGCACCGAGGCGGTGCTCGACGGCGACGAGTACGTCATCAACGGCCAGAAGACCTGGACCACGCTGGCGATGGACGCGAACTGGATTTTTCTCCTGGTTCGCACCGACAAGGCGGCAAAGAAGCAGGAGGGGATCAGCTTTCTCCTCGTGCCGATGGACAGCCCCGGCATCAGCGTGCGCCCGATCATCACGCTCGATATGCATGACGAGTTCTGCGAGACGTTCTTCGACAACGTGCGGGTACCCGCCGCCAATCTCGTCGGCCAGCCGAACAAGGGCTGGACGATGGCCAAGGCGCTGCTCGGCCACGAGCGCATCTATCTCGGCTCGCCCAAGCTCTCAGGCTACGCCTTCTCGCGCCTCAAGCTGCTCGCCGAGCGGATGGGCGTGTGGGAGGACTCGGTGTTCCAGTCGCGCTACACCCAGCTTCGCCTCGATCTCACCGATCTGCGCGCGCTGTATCAGCACTACGTCGACATCGTGCGGCGCGGCGAGACGCTGGGCGCGGACGTGTCGATGCTGAAGGTGTGGCAGACCGAGCTGTTCCAGCGCATCACCGACCTCTCGATCGAGATCGCCGGCGAAAATTCCGCGCTATTGGAGCCGATGGAGGGTAACCGCGAGCTCAACCCGGCTGGGCTCTACTTGCAGGCGCGGCCCGCGACGATCTACGGCGGATCGAACGAGATCCAGCGCAACATCCTGGCGAAGAACGTGCTGGCGCTGCCGGGATGAACTCGGCCCACCGCTTCGATGTCGCGTATCTGGTGCTCAGCGGCACGACGACCGCGGCGCGCGGGCCTGAATTGCTCCGTGGACTGGTTGGACTCGGCTTTCCCACGGTTATCGCCATTCCGACCCCGAATGTCGCGCGCGTGATCGCGGCCCGCGACCTCGCGGATGTGGCTGGCGCGCAGGTCGTAGAATCGTATTTCGACCTGGCGATCCGTCCGCGTCCGCCACATGGCGTCGTGTTGTTCGCGCCATGCAGCTTCAACTCGCTCAACAAGCTGGCGCACGGGATCGCCGACACTCTTGCGCTGTCGGTGGTGGCCGAGGCGATCGGCCGGGGCACGCCGGTGATCGTCGCGCCATCGCTGAACCAGCCGTTGCTGGACCACCCGATCGCGCACGCATCGATGGCGACGCTGCGCGGCTGGCGGGTGACGGTGGTGCCGCCGGTTGATGAAGGCGAGGGACCACGGCTGGCGCCTACCGAGCAGCTGCTCGACGCCGTTCGTGCCTCCGCTGGTCAGCCGCCCGGCTGGGCGGTGGGTCGATTAGAGAGCTAGAGAGCGCGCATCCGATGAGATAAAAGGAGGTTAGGAGCTCCGTCTGCCAATATTAAAGGAATTTGAGCCCAAGCTCCCAAAATTATAAAATGGAGACCATTACGACGATACATCCGACGGATTATGTCTGCCCTGTCCGCAAAGATCGTTGAGGTGCTTCGCGCGTATTTGTTGTGAATCATTTAGAGCCAAATCAGGCTGAGTGGAATCGAGATATGGGCTTCCGGCGGGGGCTGGATATGTGATTCGTGTGCCTCCGGCATCAGCCGGAGGCCAGCGATGGGTTGAAAGAGTGGTCGGCCCTACTCGCAGGATTTGCGGGAGCGGATCATGGCTTCCGCCATCCGACCGGGCGCTCCGATGGCGGAATACGCTGCGCTCCTTCCGCCCTACGATCTCCCGCCTTCACTCGTCGTAGAACACCAGCGTGCGCAGCTCGATGCTTTCACGCGGCAGCTTGTCCGCCGGGGCCGTGGGGTCCTCGAAGGCCGAGTGCGGCGCGAACCGGGCGACGCCGGCGCGTGCCGAATCGTAGCATTTCAGCAGCAGAGCCTCGTCCTCCCGCATGTCCGGCACGTAGAGCCAGCGATGGCGCGGGCTGTATTTCACCGCGTAGGTCTCGCCGGTGCGGTCGCGGTACACCAGGTCCGAGGCGACGAAATCCTCCGGCGTGGTGCTGTCGGCATCGCACACCGCGAGCGGCGCGTCCCGCAGCGGGCCACGGATCGGGCGCCATACGTTGATGACGGCGAAACGCTTCTTGATCAGCGCCTCCGCCTCCTCGCCCATCAGATCGCGCACCCGCTGCGGGCCAGAAATCTCGGTGTAATCGTTATGCACCCGCGTCACCGGTTGGCGCGGCGTGCCGGCCGCGCGATCCGTCGCACCCGGCTGCCGCCGCCGGATGGTGTGGTCGAACACCACGACCCGATGCGCGCCGGTGGCCGACGCGACCATCCGCTCGGCCTCGGGATAATAGACCTGGCGGATCTCCTCCTCGTCGTCGAAGCCACGCACTGCGCTGCGATGTTCGACGAGCTGGATGCCCTCGCCATCGACCGACAGCTCATAGGCGACCGGCCGCACGTCATAGACGGGCATCGAATGCGGCTCGTACGCCGCGTTGGTCTGTGCCACGCCCGGCGGCGGATCGTAGGTGAAGTTGCGCGGCTTCTCCGCCATCGGGGTGAGATAGTTGAACACGCCCTCGACATGCGGCAGGCGGTTCAGGACGGCGCTGGTCAAGCTCATGCGTGCACTCCCTTGCGACACGAAGATGGTCAGAAGCTTTCCTTGAACGGCCGCAGGTCGATCTCCTGCGTCCAGGCGGAGCGCGGCTGGCAGTGGATCTGCCAGTACATCTCCGCGATCGCGTCGATGCCGAGCAGGCCGTCGGCGCCGCGCTCGTCCGCGATGCCCGGGCGAGCATTGCGCAATCGCTCGCCGTCGATGCCGCCGTCGATCACCATATGGGCGACGTGCACGCCGAGCGGTCCGTACTCGCGCGCCATGCTCTGCGCGATCGCGCGCAGGCCGGCCTTGGCGGCGGCGAAATGCGCGAAGCCGGGCTTGCCGCGCAAGCTGGCCGAGGCGCCGGTGAAGATCACCGTGCCACGCCCGAGCGGCACCAGCCGCCGCGCCGCCTCGCGCCCGACGAGGAAGCCGCCGAAGCAGCCGACCCGCCAGAAACTCTCGAACGTCGCGGCCGACAGCTCGCGGAAATCGGTCTTGCGGTTGTTGCCCGCGTTGTAGACGACGAGATCGGCCGGCTCGCGCCCCGCGTCCGACGCCATCGCCACGTCGAACAGGCGCGCCACCTCGTCCTCCCGCGTGGTGTCGGTCGGCACCGCCGTCGCGCGCCCGCCCGCACGCTCGATGCCGAGTGCGACACCCTCGACATTCGCCGCGGTGCGCCCGGCGACCAGGACGTGATGGCCCTCCGCCGCGAACCGGCGGCACAACGCGGCGCCGAGGCCCTGCCCGGCGCCGACGCCCACCACCACGGCGGTCGGGCGGCTCACGGCACGGTCCCGAGATGGGCGGTCAACTTGCGTGGGGTCATGAAGAACTCTCCCGCTGGCTGATCGGCTCAGCCGAGCAGCGCGCCGAACACGATATCGTGGAACTGGCGATAGGCGGCGCCGTCCTTGTCGACCTTGGCCCGCAGCATCGTGCCTTCCCAGGCGTTGACGAGAAAGGCGGCCAGCGCGGCGGCGTCGCGATCCGCGCGGACCTCGCCGGCGCGCTGCGCCTCGCGCACGCAGGTCTCGATCGAGCGCGTCCAGCCCGCATAGATCGCCGAGAGACGGTCGCACACGAGGCGACTCTGATCCGCCAGCTCGGCGCTGAGATTGCCGATCAAGCAGCCGCATTTGTAGTTGCGATCAGCCATGTTGGCCGCCAGCATGTCGAAGTAGCGGCGCAGGCGCTCGACCGGCGGCAGGCTCTCGTCGCTCAGGATGCGCAGGCTGGAGCAAGCGCCGCGCTGCCAATACTGCTCGACGATCGCGGCACCGAGCGCCTCCTTGCTGTCGAAATGATTGTAGAACGAGCCTTTCGGCACGCCGGCCGCCTCGGTGATGTCCTGCACGCCGCAAGCGTTGTAGCCACGCTGCCGCACCGCCTCGACGGCGGCATCCAGAAGCCTCTCGCGGACGCTCGATTTCGCCATGTCGCCCATATGACCAGTCGTCTTGCCGCCGTCAAGGACGGCCTCGTGGAAAAGTCGCGGCGCAGCTAGCGGTCGGCGGAGACCGCCAAGCCCAGCGACCGCGCATCCCGCCCCGGGGCTCGGTCGGCGGGTCGGATCGGCTCCGGCGTGCGCAACGTGACCGTGGCGGCGCCGTCCTGGTCGATCACGCCGGTCGCCGTCAGCCGGGCCGCATCGACCTGGAGCGGCGACCATTCACGGCTGCCGACCAGCAGGCGGCAGGCGGCGGCGAAGCCGGGCTCGATCTCCATGTGCAGCGGAACGAGGAATTTCGCGGTGCAAGGCCGGATCGGCGGCAGGTCGATCCGCCATCGCACGGTGCTGCTGCGCGTCCAGCGGAATGCGTCGGGGCCGGGTCGTTCCAAGGCGTGCCAATCCGCCGCCTCGGCCGCCGTTGCCGGTGGCGCGCCAAGCGGGAGAAACACGTAAGGCTGGCCGACGGTGGCGAGCAGCGCGCGGCACGCGGCGGAGGGCTGGCCGGTCGAGAACGCCATCCCCTCGATGCCGCAATGCAGAATCAGGCCGCATTGCGTTGCCAGCGTGGCGAGCGCGTCCACCGTGAAGATCGAGGCGTGGCCGTTGCGCGGCGCGACATACCACCAGCTCGCGCGGCGGACGGCGATGTCGTCCGGCTGGATGCCGGTGGTGAACAGTACGCAACCCCCATCCGCGAGCAGGCCGCGCATGTCTTCGAGCATCGTCAATGGTGCGGTCGAATGCTCGATGACCTCGAAACAGGTGACGATATCGAAGCGACCGGCCGGCCGCTCCGGGTTGGAGAACGGATCGTAGTTCTCGACGTGGCGAAAGCCGGCATCGCGCAGATGGCGCGCCAGCCCGCCCACGCCCGAGCCGTAATCGAGGATGCGCGCGTCACGAACGTGCGCCGCCTTGCGCGCGACGAATGCCGCCATCGCCTGCGGGCGCACCTCGACATAGGCACCGTCCACCTTGATGTAGTCATCGTTGTAGATGAACCGGGCAAACTCGACGGGCGACCAATCGTCGAAGAACGCGGTGAACAGGAAGCCGCAAATCGTGCAGCGCCAGTAGGGCACTATGACGCCGGACAGGCCGAACATGTACGGATCGGCGTCCGAGCAGAGCTTGTTGAGGTCCACCGCGTCGAACGGCAGCGCGGGCGCGCGGCACAGCTTGCACGGGCGCGCCTGCCGCCTTGCATGGCCCTTGTCCAACGCCGGCAGCGAGCTGAGCCTCTCGAACAAAGCCGGATGCATGGTTCCCCTGTCGCGCCAGCGGCGGCTCAGGTCACGATCCCTGCCGCGCCGCTGCCGCGCAACGAGATTCGCCGATGGCCGCTGCCCGCTCAGTGCCCGCCGATGGCGAAGCCGATCGGCTGACGCGGCGTGGCGCCCTGCTGCTTGAGGCGCGAGCGCAACTCCTCGTACTCGCGTTCCATCTCGACCGTCACCGACGCGCGGGTTTCCTTCAGGGCCTGCTCGAAATGCGTGCGGCCGACTGTGGCGCTGCCGAGATCCTGGCGCAGAGCGAGCAACCCCGCGCGACGGATCACATCGCCGAGATCGGCGCCGGTGTAGCCCTGCGTCCGACGCGACACTTCCTCGAGGTCCACATCGGCGCCGAGCGGCATGTCCCGCGTCTGGATGCGCAGGATGTGCAGCCGGCCGGCCTGGTCGGGCACCGGCACGTAGACCAGCTCGTCGAACCGGCCCGGCCGCAGCAGCGCCTGGTCGAGCAGGTTGGGACGGTTGGTGGCGCCGATCACCACGACGCTCTGCAGTTCCTCCAGCCCGTCCATCTCGGCGAGGATGGTGTTGACCACGCGCTCCGTCACGGCGGGCTCGCCCATCGAGCCGCCGCGCGCGGGCACCAGGCTGTCGATCTCGTCGATGAAGATGACGGTGGGGGCCACCTGCCGCGCGCGGGCGAACAGGCGGCTCACCTGCTGCTCGCTCTCGCCGTACCATTTGGAGAGCAGGTCGGAGGATTTGGTGGCGATGAAGTTGGCGTTGCTCTCGCGCGCCACCGCCTTGGCCATCAGGGTCTTGCCGGTGCCCGGCGGGCCAAATAGCAAAAATCCCTTGGCCGGACGGATGCCGAGGCGACGGAATGCCTCAGGGTGCTTCAGTGGCAGCTCGATGCCGTCGCGCAGTTGCTCGCGCGTGGCTTCGAGGCCGCCGACATCCTCCCAGGTGACGTTGGGCACCTGGATCATGATTTCCCGCAATGCCGAGGGCTGGATGCGCTTGAGCGCGTTCTCGAAATCGGCGCGGCAGACGCGCAGGCCGGCCAACACGTCGGGCGGAATGCCCTCGCGCAGGTTGATCTTCGGCAGGATGCGGCGCACCGCGTCCATCGCCGCCTCGCGCGCCAGGGCGGAAATATCGGCACCAACGAAACCGTAGGTGGTACGCGCCAGCGCGTCGAGATCGACGTCCTCGCCGAGCGGCATCCCGCGCGTGTGGATGCCGAGCACCTGACGGCGCCCGTCCTGGTCGGGCACGCCGATCACGATCTCGCGATCGAACCGGCCCGGCCGGCGCAGCGCCTCGTCGATCGCGTCGATGCGGTTGGTCGCCGCGATCACCACCACGTTCTGCCGCGGCTCCAGCCCGTCCATCAGCGTGAGGAGCTGGGCGACGATGCGCCGCTCGACCTCGCCGCGCACCTCGTCGCGCTTGGGTGCGATGCTGTCGATCTCGTCGATGAAGATGATCGACGGCGCGCGCTGTCCGGCTTGCTGGAAGATGTCGCGCAGCCGCTGCTCGCTCTCGCCGTAATGGCTGCCCATGATCTCGGGTCCGGCGATCGAGAAGAACGACGCCTCGCTCTCGGTCGCGACGGCGCGCGCCAGCAGCGTCTTGCCGGTGCCCGGCGGCCCATGCAGGATCACGCCCTTGGGCGGGTCGATGCCGAGGCGCTGGAACAGCTCGGGATGGCGCAGCGGCAATTCCACCATCTCGCGCACCTGGTCGAGCGCGTCGCCGAGCCCGCCGATATCGTCGTAGGTCACGTCGGCGCGGCGCGTCTCCTTGGGTTCGGCGTATTGCGGCAGCAGCTCGATCTCGGTGGTCTGATCGATCCGCACGATCCCCTTGGGCGTGGTGCCGACCACCATCAGGCGGATTTCCTGCAGCGCGTACGCCTGCTGCTCGTAGAAGCCGTCCGGCGCGCCGCCCGCCGCGCGCTGATAGACCGAGGTGGAGATCACGTCGCCGGCGACCACCGGGCGGCCGAAGAATGTACGGCGCAACGCCTCGCCGGAGCCCGTCAGGCGTAGATTCTTCTGCGCCGGCGCGAGCGTCACGCGCGTGGCGGGACGGATTTGCGCACGGCGCACCTCGATGCGCTCGCCCGCCGTCACGCCGGCATTGCCGCGTTGCAGGCCGTCGAGGCGGATGATCTCGAGATCCTCGTCTTCCGGGTAGGGCGGCACGACGATCGCGGCGGTGTGGCGCTTGCCGATGATCTCCAGCGCCTCGCCCTGCTGCATCCCGAGCGCCTGGAGCGTCTTGCGGCTGACCCGCGCGGCACCCTTGCCGACATCTTCCGGCCGGGCGTTCGCCACCTGCACCTGCACGCCCGTCGGTTCCGCTTCGGCCATCGCCGTTCCCTCCCGCTCACGCGAACAGCCAACAGGGCGCGTGCGTGACGGTTCCCGGCACGGCAGGAGCCGTCGGCGCAGCGTTGCATATGGTCGCCCGGAACCGGCCCGCTACCCCGTGGTTATGCTTGGCGGCGGCGGAGGACGGGCGACGATGCTTGGCTTGCTGACGCTTGGCTCGACATGGACCGTTCTTGCGGCGTTCTACCTGCTCTGCGCTGGCGGGTTCACTGCCGACGAGCTGATCGTCGCGGCCGCCAGCGGGCTCGTCGGCACGGGGCTGTCGGTGCTGATCCGCCGCGATGCCGAACGGCGGTTCCGGCTTCGTGCGCCGTGGCGGCGCGTGATCCTCCGGCCGCTCGCGAACCTCGCGCCCGACGCGGCGCGGGTTGCTCGCGTGCTGCTGTCGGCGCATCCGCGCGGCGAGGCGGTGGTGCAACCTTTCGCACCGGGCGGCGCGACGCCGCGGGATGCCGGGCGGCGTGCACTGGTGACGCTGGCCGCCTCGCTCGCGCCGAACGGCTACGTCCTGCGCATCCCCGATGCGAGCGACGGGCTGGTGATGCACCGGCTGGCGCATGTGCCGCCGCCCCAGGACAAGGTCTGGCCGCTGTGACGGCTTGGCTGGTCGCGACGGTGGCGCTGCTGCCGGCGCTCGCGGTGCCGGTGTTCGTGGCGTGTCGCGGCGGCAGCGGCGACCGGCTGGCAGCTGTGCAGCTCGCGATCTCGCTCGCGACGCTGATCCTGGTGATGATGAGCTTCGCCTTCGACCAGAGCAGTTTCATCCCATTGCCGCTGGCCCTGGTGCTGTTGGGGCTTCCCGGCATGCTGGTGCTGGCGCATTTTCTTGAGCGCTGGCTGTGAACGCGGTTCTCACCGAAATCCTGCTCGCCATTGCCGTGCTCGCCGCGTGGGTGGGCTCGATTGGTTTCGCCCGGCTGCACTCGCCGCTCGACCGGCTGCATTGTGCCACGTTCGTCAACACGGCCTCTGGCTCGGCGGTTGCGGTGGCGGCGTTCGTGACCGACGGGATTTCCGCGCGCGCCATCACGGTGCTGCTGATAGCGGTGCTCGCGCTGCTCCTCGGCGCCGCGCTGTCGTACGCCGCCGGGCGCGCGCTGCTGCTGCGCGGATCGGTCGGGGAGGACGGCGATTGAGCGTGCTGCTCGCCATGTTGTTCGTGCTCGTCGCGGCGAGCGGCACCGGCGTCGTGCTGTCGCGCACGCCACGCCGGCAGGTCTTGGCGATGGCGGTCAACGGTCTCGTATTGGCGTTGCTGTTCATGGCGCTGCAGGCGCCGGACGTTGCCTTCTCCGAGCTGGTGGTCGGCGCGGCGGCGCTGCCGCTGCTGTTCCTCGTGGTGCTCGCCAGCATCAAGATGGATCGCGGGGCGCGATGAGCCGCCGCCTCCGGCTGCTGCTGTTTACGCTGGCCATGCTGTGCACGCTGCCTGCCGTCGGGCGCATCGCCGCGCACATGCCGCGCTTCGGCGCGCATCCGCTGCCCTATGGCGACGCGATCAACGACGCCGCCCCGCGCGAGCGGCACGTCACCAACATGGTGACGGCGGTGAACTTCGACTATCGCGGCTTCGACACGCTCGGCGAGGAGTTCATGCTGCTCTGCGCCGTCACCGGCGTCGTGGTGCTGCTGCGCGGCGCGCGCGGGCAGGATCTCAGTGCCGAGCCGGGCGAGGTTGTGGGCCGCGAGATCGCCGATCGCGCCGATGCCACCGTGCTGCTCTGCCGCGCGATCGCGCCCCTGATCGTGGTGTTCGGCATCTACGTCGCGCTGCATGCGACGGTGACGCCGGGCGGCGGCTTCCAGGGCGGCGTCATCGTCGCGTCGGGGCTGCTGCTGCTCTATGTCGGCGAGGGTTATCGCGGCTGGCGGCGGCTGGTGCGCTCGCGCCTGTTCGACGCCTTCGAGGGCGGTGGTGCGGCGCTGTTCGTCGCCGCCGGGTTGGCACCGATGCTGCTGGGGCGCCCGTTCCTCGAGAACGTGCTGCCGCTCGGACAGCTCCGGGACATGCTCTCCGGCGGGCTCATGCTGGTGGTCAACGCGGGTGTCGCGTTCGCCGTCGTGGGCGGCTTCACCCTGCTGTTCATCGAGTTCATGGAGGAGACGCGCGCCGTGCGCGAGGGCGACGATCCGGGGGAACATCCGACATGACGCCCCTGCCCTGGCTGGTCGCGGCGTGGCTGCTCGGTATCGGGCTCTACGGCATCGTTACCAGCCGCAACTACGTGCATTTGATCGGCTGCCTCGGCGTGGTGCAGTCCGCGACCTACGTGCTGCTGCTCGCTGTCGGCTACAAATGGAACGCGGGGGCGCCGATCTTCTACTCCCATCCGCCCGGCACGCCGGCGGTCGATCCCGTGGTGCAGGCTCTGGTGCTGACCGACATCGTGATCGGCGCGACCGTGACCGCGCTACTGCTGGCGCTGGCGCTGCAACTGCATAAGAAGCGCGGCTCGCTCGACCCCGAGGAATTGCGGCCGCTGCGCCGGTGAACGCGATCCTGCCGCCGCTGCCGGTGGTCGTGCCGCTCGGCGTCGCCGCAATCCTGCTGGTGCTGGCGCACGTCCTGCCGCGCCGCGTGCCCGACGCGGTCGCGACCATCGTGGCGCTGTGCGTCGCCGCGACCTGCCTGCTGATGGTGTTTCGCACCGCCGATGCACCATTGACCTATTGGTTCGGCGGCTGGGTGCCGCGCTCGGGCGGCCAGGTGCTCGGCATCGGCTTCGTCGTCGATCAGGTCGGCGCGTCGCTCGGCGTGCTGATCGGGCTGCTGTTCGCCGCCAGCTTCGTGTTCGCCTGGGGCTATTTCGACGAGGTGCACGCGCATTTTCATGTGCTGATGCTGCTGTTCCTCGCGGCGATGATCGGCTTCGTGCTGACCCACGACCTGTTCAACCTGTTCGTCTGGTTCGAGGTGATGAGCGTCGCCGCCTTCGCGCTCACCGGCTACCGGCTGGAAGCCTCGGCGCTGGAGGGCGCGCTCAACTTCACCGTCACCAACGGCGTCGGCAGCTACCTGATGCTCGGCGGCATCGGACTGACCTACGCCCATGCCGGCGCGCTCGATTTTTCCGCGATCGCCCGCGCGGTCGCGGCGGCGGGGAGCGATCCGGTCATCACCGCGGGCTTCTGCCTGCTCGCCACCGCCTTGCTCATCAAGGCGGCGATGGTGCCGTTCCAGTTCTGGCTGTCGGACGCGCACGCCGTCGCGCCGAGCCCGGTGTGCGTCATCTTCTCGGGTGCCATGGTGGCGCTCGGGCTCTACGGGGTCGCGAAGCTCTATTGGTCGGTGTTCGCCGC
>DATIMU010000061.1:0-3312 GCA_035475015.1 Acetobacteraceae bacterium | reverse complement strand
GCTGCGCGGGTCGCGAAACCCGTCCGGCCAGTCGCGCCAGTTCCAGAACCGGCCGGGCTCCGCGCCGAAGAAATGCGCGTGCAGCGCCTCGAAGCGGGCATGGGTCTCCAGCACGTCGCCCCGTTCGCGCCGGTACGCCTCTAGCGTCGGTCCATCGCGATGCTGATCGTAGAGCTGGCGCAGCCGAGGCAGGCGGTGGCGGGCCGCCGCCGGCCAGTCGATCAGCTGCAGGGCTTCGAGCCGCGCTTGCTCCGCGTCGCTCTCATCCGGCAGGGCCGCGTGCAGCACGTTGAGCATGACGCGGCTGGACGGCGCGTAGGGGCTGAACCGGTCCGGATCGGCGGAAAATTGCGCGTGCATCGGGCTGATCGCGACGGCCGCCGCGCCGTGCACGGCCGCCGACCGCGCAAAATCGCGCAAGCCCGCGCAATCGCCGATCCCGCCGTCACCCGCGCGACGCAACCCGTAGAGCTGCACGGCCAGACCCCACGGCCGGGCGGCGGCGCCGCACAGCTCGGCAACGCTCACGCAGCGCCCGGGCGAGACGGCCAGCGTCACGGCTACGTCGCCGATTTCGAGGCGGTGAGAGCCGGGCTCCGCGACGGCGCCGAGGCGCGCGTGCCCCTCCGCGTCCGCCTCGGTCGATCCTTCGTATCCCCCGCCGCCTTCCAGGGTGAGGCGGAAGCGGCCGGCGGCAACCGGCAACCGGACTTCCTGCCCAACCTCCGCCGTCACCAAGGGCGGCAGCGACCCGGTCCGGCTTTGCTCGTCGAGCGCCGCGCGGCTGTCCCTGATCTCGGCCTCGCTCCCGGCCGGCAGGTCGAGCGCCCGCAGCACCGCGCGGAGCGTGTCGGGGGTGACGTCGTGCGTGCGGCCGAACGCATCGCGCCAGCGCGGGGCAACCCCGGCCTGCTCCGCCAGGGCAAGAAGCTCCGTGTCGCTCATGGCAGCACTTCGGCGAGATAGGCGACCGCGCTGCAGGCGGGCAGCGCGCCGTCCGGAACCACCCGCGCCATCCGCTCCTCGGTGCCATACAGCATCTCGCCGATGAGCGGCCCGATCGGCACCGGCGCGTCGCCGAGATTGATCGCCAAGGTGAGCAACGCGCCGTTGCCGAGCCGCCACCGCCCGACCACCGCCTTTGGCCCGATCACCTCGGCGCCCTCGCTGACGCAGCCCGGGATGCCCGGTGTCACGAACCGGTGGCGCAGCGCCAGCAACTCGCCATGCAGCCGCAGGATCGCGGCATGGCGCGGTTGTCCGGCCTCCGCGGGATCGGGCACCGACGCCGCAAACGTCTCGGCGGCGTTGGGATCGGGGATGCTCTCGCGCCGGCCCGGATCGGCAAAGGAGGAAAACCGGGAAAACTCCTTCCGCCGCCCGTCACGCACCAGCTCCGCGAGATCGGCGTTGTGGTCGGTGAAGAACAGGAACGGCGTTCGCGTGCCCCATTCCTCGCCCATGAACAGCATCGGGATGAATGGGCTGAGCAAGAGAAGCGCGGTCGCCGCACGCAGCGCCTCGGGATGCGCCAGTTGCGCCAATCGCTCGCCGAACGCCCGGTTGCCGATCTGGTCGTGGTTCTGCAGGCAGATCACGAAGGCCGTGGTCGGCAGGCCGGCGCTGGGCTCGCCGCGCGGCTTGCCGGAATGCGGCGATACTTCGCCCTGGTAGGCGAACCCCTCGACCATGCAGCGCGCCAGCAGCCGGGCAGCGTCCTGGAAATCCTCGTAATAGCCCTCGTGCTCGCCGGTGAGCATGACGTGCAGGCAATGATGCCAGTCGTCGGTCCATTGCGCGTCGAATTTTCCCGCCGTGAGGTGGCTCGCCTTGTTGCCTTCGTGCTCCAGGATCAGGTGGACGTGGCGGCCGGGCTCGACGATGCGGCGGATCGTCGCCGCCATCTCGTCGAGGAAGTCGGGCTCGGAGATCGCGTGCACCGCGTCGAAGCGCAGCCCGTCAAAGCGGTATTCCATCAGCCAATAGAGTGCGTTCTGGATGAAGAAATCGCGCACCTCGGGCCGGCGGAAGTCAATCGCCGCCCCCCACGGCGTCGAGATGTCATCGCGGAAGAAGCTTGCGGCGTAGGCGTGCAGGTAGTTTCCGTCGGGACCAAAATGATTGTACACCACATCGAGGATGACCATGAGGTCCATCCCGTGCGCCGCGTCGACCAGCGCCTTCAGCGCCTCGGGCGTGCCATACGCCGCGTCGGGCGCGTAGGGCAGCACGCCGTCATAGCCCCAGTTGTGCCGGCCGGGAAAATCCGCGATCGGCATCAGCTCAATGGCCGTGATGCCGAGTTCCTTCAGCGCCGCCAGGCGGGAGCGGATGCCGTCGAAGCCGCCCATCGCGCCGGGGTGCAGCTCGTAGACCACCGCCTCGTGCCACGGCCGGCCGCGCCAGGCGTGGCGCCACGCATAGGCCGCCGGGTCGACCACCACGCTCATGTCGTGGACGTCGCCGGCCTGCAAGCGGGAGGCCGGGTCCGGCACCGAGAGCCCGTCGGGCAGCCGGAAGCGGTAGCGCGCGCCGGCACCGCACGGCGCCTGCGCCGCGACCCAGCCGTTCTTCTCCCGCGTCATCGCGATCACGTCCTGCCCGTCGATCTCCAGCGCGACGCCATCGACATTCGGCGCCCACAGCCGAAAGCGCGTGGTGCCGTCGCCGTTCGGCTGGGCACCGAAGGGCAGCTCGTGGACGAAATGCGTCATGTTTCGTGGGTCCGGCGTCAGGACGCGACCAGCACCAGGGTCGCCAATGGCGGGATCGTCAGCAGCACGGAGGCGGGCTGGCCATGCGAGGCGGTGTCCTCGGCGCGCACCGCGCCGCCATTGCCCAGATTGGCGCCGCCGTAGACCGCGGCGTCGGTGTTGATGACCTCGCGCCACGAGCCGCCGCGCGGCACGCCGACCCTGTAGCCTTCGCGGGGGACCGGGGTGAAGTTGCTCACCACCAGCGCCGGCGGGTCCTCGGGCTCGCCGAACCGCAGCCAGGCGAACACGCTCTGGTCGCGATCGTCGACGATCAGCCAGCGGAAGCCCTCGGGCTCGCAATCGTGCGCGTGCAGCGCGCCGATCTCGCGGTAGGCGCTGTTGAGGTCGCGCACCAGCTTCTGCATCCCGGCGTGGCGCGGGTCGTCTAGCAGGTGCCAGTCGAGCCCGGTGTCGTGGTTCCACTCGCGGTCCTGCGCGAACTCGCCGCCCATGAACAGCAGCTTCTTGCCCGGCATCGCCCACATGAAGCCGTAATAGGCGCGCAGATTGGCGAAGCGCTGCCTCTCGTCGCCCGGCATCTTGCGGATCAGCGTGC
>DATIMU010000060.1:0-5082 GCA_035475015.1 Acetobacteraceae bacterium | reverse complement strand
TCTCCGACAGGCGCGACCTCGACCGATTGATGGAGGGATTCCGTCGGCTCGGACGGATCGCCGCAATGCCGGAGCTGCAAGCGGTGGCGAGCGATCCCTTCCCGGCGAGCTACGGCGACAAGGTGCGCCAGGTCGGCGCGGTCACGACGAAGAACCGCGTGATGACCAGCGTGATGGCGAAGCTGCTCGACGGGCCGCCGGCGCTGCGCAGCTATCTCATCCGCAAGTTCATCATGGAGGATTTTACCCTCGACGGCGTCATGGCCGACGACGACCAGCTCGAGGCCTTCGTGCGCAAGGCCGCCGTCGGCGTCTGGCACGCCTCCTGCAGCTGCCGCATGGGCGCTGCGAGCGACCCAATGGCGGTGACCGATCCGGCCGGACGGGTGCGCGGGGTGCAGGGGTTGCGCGTGGTGGATGCGTCGGTCTTTCCGGTGGTGCCCTGCGCCAACACCAATTTTCCCACGCTGATGACGGCGGAGAAGATCAGCGACGCGATCATCGAGGGTCGGTGATGCCCTCGCCCGCGACAGCCTCATGGATCGCGGCCTCGCCGTAGGTGCGCTCCAGGCGGCGGATGGTGAAATGCGCGCGGGCGAGGCCTTCGTAGTGGGCCATGAACGCGCCGTTCACCAGCGCGCCGCCCGCCGCGCCGATCAGCGGCACGGCTTGCAGGGCGAGCTTCTGCGAGATCCGCACGCCGTACGCTGCCGCCGCTTCCGACATCAGCATCACCAACGGGCGGCCCTGCAGCAGCATCCGGGCACTCCAGTATCCGAGTTCCGGCTCCTCGCCTTCCTCCCACGGCTCGTCGAGGCTGCCGGAGCCGAAGGCGAACACTTCGAGGCAGGCCGCGCGGGTCGCCGGGTCGGCGAGATCCTCGCCCTCCTCGGTCGCGATCGCGGCGATCCGGCGCATGATGAGCAGCGTGGTCACGGTCACGTCGGGCAGGAAGCCGAGCATCCCGACGAAGCCGCCCACCGCCCCGGAGGCCGCCGCCGCCGCGCGGCTGGTCCGCGCCTCCAGCCGGGCGCGCAGGCCGCTGGGCGGCATCCCGACCACCGCGACGTCGAGCGCACGACGCAGCGCCACCTCCGCGAGCCCCCGCGCACGGCTCTGCAGGGCCGGCGGCGGCCGCAATCGACGCAACCCGAACGTCGCGGCCGAGCCGACGACGCCAGCCACCAGCTCCGAGGCGCGCACCACCAATCCCCGGCTGCCGCGCAATCTCGCCCGCGCCGCCTCCAGCTCGGCCCGCGCGACCTCCGGCAGTTCCGTCATCACCAGCTCGCCCATGCGATCCCTTCCGGTGCTCGGCCTGGAACGCGTAAGGACGCCGCCGGTCGCAGGGGTACCTCTCAAGCGGATTGGGGCAGAGCGTCGAGGAATGCCCGCAGCGCCGGCGCCCACTTCCCGGCGTCGAGGCCGGAGGCGAGGTGGCCGCGATCGCTGTCGATCTCGACATAGTCGACGCGCACGCCCGCCCCGCGCAGCCCGTCCATCACCGCCGGCGCGATCGACGGCGGGAACAGCGCGTCGGTGCGCGACAGAACATACAACATGCGAGCCTTGATGCGCGAAAAGCCGGGCCGCACGTCGAAGCGCATATAGGCCTTGCGCAGCACGATCAGCGAGTTCGGGTCAAACGCCTGGGCCCACTCGCCGGCGATCCGTGCAATCTCGGCGTCCCGCGCCGACTTGTCCGGGAAGCGTGGCACGAGATCGGCCTCCAGCCCGTAATTCCTCAGCGTGTTGATGCGCAGCTTCGTCATGGTGCCGACCATGCTGCCTGGCCGGTCGTAGAAGTCGCCGCCGTTCCACGCCGGGTCACGGGCGAGGGAAGCGACCAGACCTTCGAGGCTGCCGTTGTCCACCGGCGGGTGCGGCGCGGTGACGACCGGTGCCACGCCGTCCATGAAGTCGGGGAAATCGACCGCCCATTGGAACGCCTGGAACCCGCCATAGGAGGGTCCGACCACCGCCACCAGGTGCTTCACGCCGAGATGGTCGAGCAGCGCGTGCTGTAGCGCCACGATGTCGGAGAGCGTGATGTCGGGGAAATCCGGCCCATAGGGGCGGCCGCTCGCGGGGTTGCGGCTGGCCGGCCCGGTCGAGCCGTAGGACGAGCCCAGCATGTTGGGCGCCACGACGAAGTAGCGGTCGGTGTCGATCGGCTTGCCCGGGCCGACCAGCGCGCCCCACGAGCCTTCCGACGCACCCTCGCCGTCAGCGAAATGATGGCTGCTAGTGTAGCCGTGGGTGAGCAGGATGGCGTTGCGCCCATCCACCGCGAGCCGCCCTTGCGTGACATAGGCGATCGCCGCCTCGGGCATCGTCGCGCCGCTGGTCAGGCGAAAGTCGCGGATCGTGTAGAGGCGGTCGGTGGAGCTCATGGCGGTGCCGTTCCGTGTCAGGGAGCCCCATGTTGATCCCGTGCCGTCCGGTTCTCAATCCTCCGCCACATGGTCGGCGACGTAGGCGCCCCGCTCGCCGATCGGCTTCGCCGGACCATTCGTGGTGTCGCGCGCGGTCTGCAGTTCGAGCTCGGAATTCAGCTCGGCGCCCAGCATGACCGCATAGACTGAGACCCAGAACCACATCATCACCGCGACCACGGCCCCGAGCGGCCCGTACGTCGCATCGTAATTCGCGAGATCCGAGACGTAGATCGTGAACAGCGCCGACGCGCCCAGCCAGAGCACCGTCGAGAGCAGGGAGCCGGGCGTGATCCAGTGCCATCGCGCTTGCTCCCGGTGTGGTCCGAAGCGGTAGAGCAGTGACAGCGAGAGCAGCACGAAGATCACCAGCACCACCAAGCCGCCGATGCGGAGCAGGAGCTTGGTGTGCGAGGAGATGCCGAGGAAGGCGATCACGACGGGCATAAACACCAGGATCGCGATCGCCAGCACGGCGGCCAGGATCGCGCAGAGCGTGAGTGCCAGGGCGACGAACTGGTAGCGAAAGAAGCCGCGCCGCTCCTGCTCCTCATACGCGATGTTCAGAGCGGAGAGCAGCGCCTTGGTGCTGTTGGCGGAACTCCAGAGCGCCACGATCGTGCTGATGAGCAGGCCGAGGCCGAGTGCGCTCTGCCGTTGCTCGACCAGCACATGCACGCGGTCGGAGATCAGCGTGAAGGCGGCCGGCGGCAGGAAGCGCGCGATCACCTGCAGCTGCGGCTCCGCGGTCGCCGGGTCGAAGGCCAAGCCGTAGATGAAGATCAGCATGCTGATCGCCGGAAACAGGGCCAGCGTGGCCCAGAAGGCGCATCCGGCGGAGATCAGCGAAATCCGGTCCGAAATCGCCTCGCGCGCGGTGCGGCGGATCACCGCCCACCAGCCCGGCCAGGGGATCTGCCCGGGCGTGTCGGCCTGCCGCCCGAGCCGCTTGGCCCCTGGCTTTTGCGCCATCGCCTCGGCCTCCGCGCCGGCGGCCGTGTGGTTCCGCTCGACCGTGTCCTCGCCGTCCACTCTCGCCAAGCCGCCTTCTCCCGTCTTTCGCCGCCGACGCCAGTCCCGGCGTCGCCGGTGATCGTGTTCCGGCATGAAAACGCTGCCTTGGCGCAACGCGGGGACAAATCGGCCGGTTGCGCGATCGGCGACCCGATGCCGCAACCGGCCGATTTGCCCCCGGGGGACAATTTCCCCTTGCACCGGGGGGGTGGGGGTCTTATGTCGCCCCCCTACGCAGCAACGCACGTGCCTCTGGCCCTAGTGGTTACGCAACGACGTCAAGCGTTCTGGCAATCGTTTGGTCGCTGGTTCGTTCGACCGTTTCGTCAACTCCGCCCGCCGCCTTTCTCAGGTGGGCGTTTTATAGGGAGGCCCGGTGCGATGACCCCCAAGATCGCCCGTTTCCTGATTGAGCGCCAGCCGGCGACGCCGTGCCTGGTCGTCGACACCGACCGTGTGGCGGAGAATTTCCGGGCGCTGCGCCGCGCGCTGCCGCTGGCGCGGATCTATTACGCCGTGAAGGCCAATCCCGCTCCGGCCGTGCTGGACCGGCTGGTGACGCTCGGCAGCCAGTTCGACGCGGCGGGGATCGAGGAGGTCGAGGCGTGCCTGGAGGCCGGCGCCCGCCCGGCCGAGATCAGCTTCGGCAACACGATCAAGAAGGTGAGCGCGATCCGCCGCGCCCATGAGGCGGGTGTGACGATGTTCGCCTTCGATTCCATCGAGGAGCTGGAAAAGCTGGCGAGCCACGCACCGGGCAGCCAGGTGTATTGCCGCATCCTGGTGGAGAATGCCGGCGCCGACTGGCCGCTGTCGCGCAAGTTCGGCACCACTATCGAGACGGCGCGAGAGCTGATGCTGCGGGCCGGCGAGCTTGGCCTCGATCCGTTCGGCCTGTCGTTCCACGTCGGCAGCCAGCAGACCACGACGGCGGCCTACGAGGCGGCGATCGGCCGGGTGGCCATGCTGTTCACCGACCTCAAGGACGCCGGGGTGAACGTCCGCATGGTCAATCTCGGCGGCGGTTTTCCCACCCGCTACCGCGACGACGTGCCCGACATCGACCAGTTCGCCAGCGCCATCATGGGCGCGATGACCGAGCATTTCGGCAACGCGCTGCCCGAGATGGTGATCGAGCCCGGCCGCTTCGTCGTGGGCGACGCGGGCGTGGTGAGCTCCGAGGTCGTGCTGGTGTGCCACCGTCACAAGGACGATCCGGTGCGCTGGGTCTATCTCGACATCGGCCGCTTCGGCGGCCTCGCCGAGACCGAGGGCGAGGCGATCAAGTACCGCATTACGACCCCGCATAACGGCGGGCCGACGGGGCCGGTGGCGATCGCCGGGCCGACCTGCGACGGGGCGGACATTCTCTACGAGAAGTCCAACTACCGCCTGCCGCTCGCACTCACCTGCGGCGACCGGGTGGAGCTGCTGTCGACCGGGGCCTACGTCTCGACCTACGCGAGCCAGCGGTTCAACGGCTTCGCGCCGCTCGACGAGCACTACATCTGACGTTTGCGAGGTTGGGGAGCCAGGAGGCTCCCCTTCCCGTCCCGCCGGGCTATGCTGCCGCTCCGTCAGCGGGAGGATCAGTCATGGCAAGCATCACCATCCAGGCGAGCGACGGCTCGGG
>DATIMU010000059.1:0-4191 GCA_035475015.1 Acetobacteraceae bacterium | reverse complement strand
CAACCTGCTCACCGAGGAGCAGCAATGGGCCAAGCTGCGACTCTGTGTGGAGGTGGCGCGCGAGGTGTGGGGCGGCGTGTAGCGGATGAGTGGCGGACTGAAGTCCGTCCTACACGACTCGGCGTAGGGCGGACTTCAGTCCGCCATCTCCGACTCAGCCCGCCAGAAACGCCGCGACCTCCGGCACCGCCTTCAGCTCCGCCAACTCCCGCTCGCTCGGCAGTTGCGGCCGGTCGCGCTCGGCGTTGACCATGCAGAGGAAGCCCAGCGGCTCGCCCCCGGTGGCGCGGAACTGGTGCCAGGTCCAGGACGGAATGGTGACGAGGTCGTGCGGCCCAACCTCGCGCACCGCGTCGCCCAGCAGGCAATGGCCGCGTCCGCGCAGGATCATCACCGCGTGGACGTGCTCGTGGCGCTCCAAGGTCGAGTAGCCGCCCGCCGCCATCTCGAAATAGCGCAATTCGCAGCCGAGCTTTTCCTCGGCGAACAGCACCTGCCGCGAGATCGCCTTGAACGGCGCCGAGCCCTCCTCCTTGTACGGCATGTGGCTGACGCCGGCCCAGCGATAGTCGGGCCGGGATTCGCGCAGCAAACTGGGTTCGTCCATGCATTCTATCCGTAGCGGTGCGCGGCGACGGCGCGCGTGAAGGCGGCGGTCTCCTCCGTCAGTCGCTCGCGCGCCATGAGCAGGCTGCCGCCGATCAGCAACATCGTCGCCGAGCCGTAGAAATCAAGCTTTTCCCCGATCCGTCCCAGAGTCATGCCGCCCGCCGGGACCGGCAGAGACGACGCCACCCTGGCGTTCCGCGCCAGCGCCCGGCACGTCGCCCGCGAGTAGCCGAAGCGGCCGCCATAGGTGGGAAAGATCACCGCGTCGGCGCCGATCAGCGGGAACAGCTTGCCGATCAGCAACTCGGGCGCGATGCGGGCGGCGCCGCCCATCGTCGGGTGGGCGAGAAAGGCGATGTCCGGGTTATCGCGGATCAGCACCTGAGCGGTGGCAAAGCCGGCGAGGACCGGCGAGATCATCACCGTGTCGACGCCTTCGTCGCGGGACAGCGCGATCTGCCAGCGCATTCGTTCGAGGTCGCCCGACAGGCTCGGGACGTAGCGCGTCGGGTGGCCGGTCACGGTGGCGGCGCGGTGGGTGGCGGCGGCGCAGGCGGCGACGCGCGCGGCGAACGGGGAATACGCCTGGTCGGCCAGCCCGTGATCGTCCTTGACGAAATCGAGCCCGCCGCGCGCGAACCGCTCCACGAGCCCGGCCAGCCGGTCCACGGGGAGCCCCTGCGGCTTGATCGCCGAGCAGGTCAGCGCGCGTCCGGCCGCACCCGCCCGCGCGCGGAGCCCGGCGATGCCGTGGCGCGGGCCGCCGAACCCGGCTGCGACCTCCGGCGGCAGCCTCACGTCAATCAGGGAAACATCCTCATGCAGCGAGGTATTGCCGAACAGCATGTTGAGGAGTTGCCCGGCATCGGTCCCGACGGTCGCCGCCGCCAACCCGATCCGCACCGTGAATCGTCCCCCACCCTGGTCCTCGATCCCCTCGACCCGGCCGACGATCTCGTCGAGAACCTCGGCATCGTCGATCGCATCGAGCGGCATCTCGACGCTTTGCTCGACCGCGATGGCCCGTGCCCGCGCCTCGATCGCGCCGCCGTCGCTCCGCACCCGATAGGTCGCGACGAGCCGGGTCAAGCGTGGACCAGGGGGCAGTTCCCCTCGCTCATCGGGCGGAACGCCTGATCCGGCGGGATGGTGCGGACCAGCTTGTAGTAGTCCCACGGATAGCGGCTCTCGCCGGGGGATTTCACCTGGAACAGGTACATCGGGTTGAGCTTGCGGCCGTCGGCGCGAACGCTTCCCCGTCCGTAGACGGAATCCTCGACCGGCATCGCCTTCATCTGCTCGATCACGGCGCGGCCCGAGCCCTTGGCCCGTGCGGCCCCGAGGGCGGCGACGGCCTTGAGGTAGTGGGTCACGGCGGAGTAGTCGCCGGCCTGGATCATGTTGGGCATCTTGCCGTCCATCCGCGACCCGTATCGCTTGGCGAAGGCGCGGCTGCCGTCGTTCATGTCCCAATACCACGCCTCGGTCAGCAGCAGCCCCTGCGCGGTGGCGAGGCCGAGCCCGTGCACGTCGGGAATGGTCAGCAGCAGCGCGGCAAGCTTGGTGCCGGAGCGGGTGATGCCGAATTCGGCGGCCTGCTTGACGCAGTTCACCGTGTTGTCGCCGCTGTTGGCCAGCCCGATCACCTTGGCGCCGCTGGCCTGCGCCTCGACCAGGAACGTCGAAAAATCCGTGGTCTCGGGGAACGGGTGCTTGATGGTGCCGAGCACCTTGCCGCCGGCGGCGATGACGGCGCGCGCCGTGTCGCTCGCGAGCAATTTTCCGAACGTGTAGTCGGCGGCGATGAAGAACCAGGTGGTGCCGCCCTCGGCCACCAGCGCGGTGCCGGTGCAGTTGCCGAGCGACCACGTATCATAGGTCCATTGCACATGGTTGGGGCCGCACGCCTTGCCGGTGAGGTCGGAACTCGCGGGTGCGGTGAACACCGCCGCCTTGTCCTTCTCGCGCACCAGGCTGGCGATGGCGAGGGCGGCGGCCGAGTTGTTGACGTTGGTGATGACGTCCACCCCTTGCCGGTCGAACCACTCCCGCGCGATGCCCTGGGCGATGTCTGCCTTGCTCTGGTAGTCCGCTACCGTCACGTCCACGGTCCAGCCGGGATGCGTCCGCATGAAATCCTCGGCCGCCATCTTGGTCGCGTTCACCGAGCCCTCGCCGGTGCCGTTGGCGTTGGGGCCATTGAGATCGGTGAGGATGCCGATGCGGATGGTAGTCGGCTCGGCGCGGGCACGCGCCCCCGCTGCGACGGCCAGCCCGCCGGCAGCCGCGCCCAGAACAGTGCGCCGTCGGATTGATCTTGACATCCCGGGCCTCCCCAGCTGTTTGTTGCCAGGATGCTAGAGGGCGCTGGCCCTCGCGTGAACCGGCCGGCCGACTGCTCGGCTACTCCGCCCGCGAGGCGGGCTGCGGCACCCGCTGTACCTTGATCCGATCCGCCCGTTTCATGGCCTGCGCTATGTCATAGGCGGCTTGCATGAGATGCCACGAGTCGGCACCGCCACCGAACGCCTTATCCAGCCGGATTGCCATTTCGGGGGAGATGCCGCGGCGCTCGTTCACCAACTCGGACAAGGCGTTCCGAGATACCCCAAGCGCTTTCGCTCCCTCCGTCACGCTCAAGCCCAAGGGTTCGAGGCACTCCTGCTGGACGATCCTGCCGGGGTGCGGGGGATTCTTCATCGGCATGGTTCAATCCTCCTAGTGATAGTCGATCAGGTCCACGTCCACGGCGTCCTCGCCCTCGAAGCGCCAGATAATCCGCCAGTTGGCGCGGACAGTGACAGCCCAAAAGCCCTTCAGATCGCCTTTGAGCGAGTGCAGGCGGTGGCCAGGCAGGTCCATTTTTTCAGGGGCGTTCGAGGTGTCCAGCTTCGCCAGGATGTTCTCGACCTTGACGAGCATGTCCGCCCGGATCTGGCCACGGTCACCCCGCTCGTAAAGCCGCTTCAACCCGCGATGCCGGAAACTCCGTATCATTGCGATGTGTAGCCTGTAGCCTTACGGATGTCAATCGACTTCCCTCGTGCGCCGCACCCGCTAACCACCCCTCATCGCCGGCAGCACTTCCGTCTCCAGCAAGCGCCGCGACAGCGCCGCGCCCGCCTCCGAGACGCCGCGCATTGCGCCGGTCAGCGCCACCTTGTCGAGCCCGAGTGCCGCGAGCCCGCGCAGCCGGGCGATGCAGCGGTCGGGCGGACCGGCGATGGCGAAGCGGTCGATGAACTCGGGCGTCAGCACGCCGGCCTGGCGCGAGTCGCCGCGCGTGTGGGCGCGCATGTCGTAGCTGTTGCGCAGATCGGTGAGCACCGCGCGGTCCCGTTCGCTCACCGGGCCGTTGGCGCGGCCGTGCATCACCGAGAACCGGGCGAACGTGGTCAAGCCGCCTTTCACCAGATTGCGCGCCGCCTCGACATCGGGGTGGCAGCCGCAGTTGAGATAGGCGCCGAAGGCGATCCCGTCGGGGTCGAGGCCGGCGCGGCGGCGCGCCTCGCGGGCGTGGTCGATGCCCCAGGCGATCCGCTCCTCGTCCGCGCCTAGCGCGAACATCACGCGGTCGGCGTG
>DATIMU010000058.1:0-4780 GCA_035475015.1 Acetobacteraceae bacterium | reverse complement strand
CGGTGCGCGTGTCCCGACGCGGAAGTCCAGCGCGAGCCGACGACGCACGCCGAGGCGGGTGCGGCCACGGTAGCTCAGTTCACCACATTCTTCGGATGCCCGCCGGCTAGCACTGTGGCGATGCTGTCGAGTGCCAGGTTGCCCATCGCGTCGCGCGCCTCGAGCGTGCTGCTGCCGGCGTGCGGCAGCAGGAAGGCGTTGGGCGCGGTGAGATAGCCGGGATCGATGCGCGGCTCGTTCTCGTAGACGTCGAGACCGGCATAACCGACCTGGCCGCTGTGCAGGCCGGCGAGCAGTGCGGCGTCGTCGATCAGCGTGCCGCGCGCGGTGTTCACCACGATGGCGCCGCGCGGCAGCATCGCGATGCGTCGCGCGTCCAGCCAGTGATAGGTCGCCGATCCGCCGGGCGCGTTGAGCGAGAGCACGTCGCACACGGGGAGAAAACTCGCGTCGTCGGCGTGGAAGATCGCGCCTTCCTCCAGCTCGGGCGGCAGCCTCTCGCGGTTGCGATAATGAATCTCCATCGCGAAGCCGCGCGCCATTCGCGCGAGTGCCCGGCCGATGCCGCCCATTCCGAAAATGCCGAGCCGCCGGCCGGAGATTTGCGCGCCGAGCAGCTGCAAGGGCCGCCAGCCCTGCCACTGGCCGGAGCGCACCAGCCGCTCGCCCTCGCCGGCGCGGCGGGCGGCGGCGAGGATCAGCAGCATCGCGGTCTCGGCGGTGGCGACGGAGAGCACGTCGGGCGTGGTGCACACCGGCACGCCGCGCGCGCGGGCCGCCGCGACGTCGATATGCTCGAAGCCGGCGCTGAACGTGGCGATCGCCTTTATGCTCGCGGGCAGTGCGCGGATGGTGTCGCCGTCCAGCCGGTCGATGCTGCAGCACAGGACGGCGTCCGCACCCCGCGCCAGCCGCGCCAGCGCCTCGCCGCCGACCGGCGCGTCGCCGGTGCCGAGCCGTGCGTCGAAGTCTCGCACGGCGCGCGCCTCCACCGCTGGCGTGAGGCGTTGGGTGATGAGCAGCACGGGCTTGGTCATGGCGGCCCCTCGCGTTCGTCGGGAGAGCTTCGCTTATGGCGGAGCCTGCGCGGTTGCGGAAGAGTGCGAGGGCGCGGCAGGCTCCGTCAGCACCGGAGGACACCATGCGCGCCAACCTGATCCCCGACCTCGCCATCGCCGAACGCCTGTTCGCCGCGATCCGCGAGAGGACGTTCGACGGCGTCGGTGTCACGCGCGAGGCGTACGGTCCGGGTGAGCAGGCGGCGCACGATCTGGTGCGGGCGGAGGCCGAGGCGGTCGGGCTGGAGACGCGCACCGACCATGCCGGCAATCTCACCATGACGCTGCCCGGCGCGGACCGCGCGGCGAAGCGGATCGTGCTCGGCAGCCATCTCGACAGCGTGGCGCGGGGCGGCGACTACGACGGAACGGCCGGCGTGCTGGCCGGGCTCGCCGCGGTCGCGGGAATGCGGCGGGCGAATTTCGTCCCGGCGCGCGACGTCACGGTGATGGCGATTCGCGGCGAGGAGGCGGGTGCCTGGTTCCCGACCTCCTATCCCGGCAGCCGCGCGGCACTCGGCACGCTGCCGCCCGACGCGCTGGCGATCTGCCGGCAGGATAGCGGGCGCAGCCTGGAGGCGCATATGCGCGAGGCGGGGTTCGATCCCGACGCGGTGCGCCAGGGCGTGCGGGTGCTGGGGCCGCACAACGTCGCGGCGTATCTGGAGCTGCATATCGAGCAGGGGCCGGTGCTGGACACGGACGAAATTCCGGTCGGCATCGTCACCGGCATTCCGGGCTCGCGCCGGCTGCGCGACGGGCGGGTGATCGGCGAGTTCAACCACTCGGGCGCCACGCCACGCCGCTACCGGCGCGACGCGGCGATCGCGCTGGCCGAGCTTGCGCATCGGCTGGACGACGAATGGGCCAGGCTCGAGACGCAGGGGCACCAGCTGGTCTGCACGTTTTGCGTGCTCGCCACCACGGCGGAGGCCGGCTTCACCAAGATCCCGGGCGAGGCGTGCTTTCAGCTCGATGTCCGCAGCGTCGAGCCGGCCAGCGTGGACGCGGTGTTCGCCGAATTGCACCGGCTGGTGCCGGCGATCGAGGCGCGGCGCGGGGTGCGGTTCGCGCTCGGCTCGGAGACCGGCAGCCAGCCCGCGCCGATGGACATGGGCATCCAGGACGGGCTCGCCCGCGCGGCGGCGGAGCTCGGCGTGGCGCATCGCCGGATGGCCTCGGGCGGCGGGCATGACGCGGCGGCGTTCGTGCAGGCGGGGGTGGCCGCCGGGATGATCTTCGTGCGCAACCAGAACGGCAGCCACTCGCCGCGCGAGGCGATGCGCATGGCGGATTTCGCCGCCGCCACTGCCGTGGTCACGCGCTGGGCGGCGGAGGCGGCCGGCTGAGCGCGCGCCGGCGTCAGACGGTCTCGGCGATCACCGCGTCACCGGCCACGACCTCCGGCACGCCCTTGGTGTATTCGAGGACGTTGTGGCGCACCCAGTTCGCGGCGGACTCGTTCGACAGCAGCGCCTGGTCGCGGTTCTCGAACATGCTGATGGTGACGAGGAGGTCGGGCCCCGCGTCGAGCAGGTAGTAGCCGCGGAACCCCTCGGCCTGCCGTATCCCGGGCAGGAACCCCTCGCGAACGCGACGGGCCAGTTCCGGCACGGTGCCGCTCCTGACCCGGTATTTCCGAATGGCGGTGAACACATGCCTCCCCTTCCATGGCAGAGGGCTGTCTGGACAGGCTCGCGCGCAAGGCGCGGTTTCGTGCGTGGCGCAATCATAGCACGAGGCCGGCCCGACCGCGATCATCGCGCGCCCGCCTTGCGGCTTGTCGTCGCGCGGGCTTGACTGCGGCGACGCATCACCCGGAGACGCAACCCGCAATGACGTTGGCCCGCCTCGCTGTCGATATCGGCGGCACCTTCACCGATCTCGCGCTGGAGCACGCCGGCGGGCGCGCGACGCTCAAGGTGCTCACCACGCAGGCGGCGCCCGAGCAGGGGGTGATCGAAGGGGTGAGCGTCATCCTGCGCAATGCCGGGCTGGGCGCGGACGATATCGGCCTGGTGATCCACGGCACCACGCTCGCCACCAACGCGATCATCGAGCGCAAGGGTGCGCGCACCGCGCTGGTCACCACGCAGGGGTTTCGTGACGTGCTGGCGATGGGCAATGAGAGCCGCTACGACCAGTACGATCTCAACATCGTGCTGCCCGAGCCCCTGGTGCCGCGCCATCTGCGCCTGCCGGTGCCGGAGCGGCTGGACAACGAGGGCCATGTGCTGCTGCCGCTCGACGAGGACGCGGTGCGCGCGCTGGTGCCGGTGCTGCGGCGCGAGGGCGTGGAGAGCGTCGCCATCGGCCTGCTGCACGCCTTCGTCAATCCTGCGCACGAGCGGCGCATTCGCGACATCCTCGCCGCCGCGCTGCCCGATCTGCCGATGTCGCTGTCGAGCGACGTGTCGCCCGAGATGCGCGAATGGGAGCGCTTCTCCACCACGGCGGCGAACGCCTATGTGCAGCCGTTGATGGCGCGCTACCTGCGGCTGCTGGAGAGCGGGCTGCGCGGCGTTGGCGTGAGCGCGCCGATCTTCCTGATGCTGTCCGGCGGCGGCCTGACCACCATCGAGACGGCGTGTCGTTTCCCCATCCGGCTGGTCGAATCCGGGCCGGCGGGCGGGGCGATCTTTTCCGCCGACATCGCGCGCCAGTGCGGGCTGGAGCGGGTGCTGTCGTTCGACATGGGCGGCACGACGGCGAAGATCTGCCTGATCGACGATTATCGCCCGCGAACCTCCCGCGCTTTCGAGGTGGCGCGGGTCGGGCGGTTCAGGAAGGGCTCCGGCCTGCCGCTGCGCATCCCGGTGATCGAGATGGTGGAGATCGGCGCGGGCGGCGGCTCGATCGCGCATGTCGACACGATGGGCCGCATCGCCGTGGGGCCGGAAAGCGCCGGCGCCGATCCCGGCCCCGCGTGCTACGGGCACGGCGGCGCGCGGCCGGCGGTGACGGACGCCAATCTGCTGCTCGGGCGCTATGATCCTTCCCGGTTTGCCGGCGGCACGATGCGGCTCGACGAGGATGCCGCGCGGCGCGCCATGGCCGCCGAGGTGGGCGGCGCGCTCGGGCTCGACGCGGCGATGGCGGCACTCGGCGTGGTCGAGATGGTGGATGAGAACATGGCCAACGCGGCGCGGGTCCATGCGATCGAATCCGGCACCTCGCATGAGGGGCGCACCTTGATCGCGTTCGGCGGCGGCGGCCCGGTCCATGCCTGCCGGGTTGCCGAGAAAATCGGCATCTCGCGGGTGCTGGTGCCGTCCGGCGCCGGCGTCGGCAGCGCCATCGGCTTCCTGCGCGCCCCGATCGGCTACGAGGTGGTGCGCAGCCTCTACCAGCGTTTCTCCAGCTTCGATGTCGCGGCGGTGAACGCGCTGCTGGCCGACATGGCGCGCGAGGCGATGGCGGTGATCGCGGAAGCGGGCGCTTCGGCGGCGGTCGCGCAGACCCGCACGGCGTATATGCGCTACGTGGGTCAGGGCCACGAGATCCCGGTCGAGCTGCCGGCGCGCGATCTTCGCGAGGGCGAGGTCGCCGCGATCCGCGCCGCTTACGACACCGCGTACACGCGCTTCTACGACCGCCCGGTGCCCGGCTCGGACGTGGAGATCATGAGCTATTCCGTCGTGGTCGCCACCGTCACGGAGGCGGCGGGCGATCCGCCGCGTGTCCCGTCGGGCGGAGGCGGCGCGGCATCGACGCGGGCGCAG
>DATIMU010000057.1:0-2505 GCA_035475015.1 Acetobacteraceae bacterium | reverse complement strand
ACACCAGCGCAACGGCGTAACGGCTTCCTCCACCCACGGCCACGCAATGACGTCCACCCACGTACCGCGGCGTAGGGCGGACTTCAGTCCGCCATCCCCCACACACCGAGCGAACCGCAGCGTCGTCAGTCAGGAAACGGCGGCAAGCAAGGCGTCGGCTCCCACTGCCCGTCGACCAGGCGCAGTGGCGGGGGACCCGCGGGGCGCGCGGTCGGCGCAACCCTCGCTGGCTTGACCCGCACCACGACGGGCGGCTTCGCCCGGGGTGGCCTGGGCTTGCGCGGCCGGGGCGGCAGGCGCAGCACCGCGGGCAGCGGCCGGGGCGAGAGCTTGCGCCACAGCGGCCGCAAGATCCGTCCGGCCTGCGGCGCGGCGGCGAGCAGCGCCCGCATCTCGGGATCGTCGAGCAGCGCCTGCAGCATCTCGTCCAGCCCCATCCGGAACACGGTCAGCAGCACCGGCCCCGGCGGAATGCCCGACGGCCGGGGCTCCGCCCTCGCCCGCTCCGCCGCCACGCGGTCCGAGACCGGGTGCGGCGCGCGCGGTGCCGCGGGCAGCTTGCCGGCGACGAAGCGCGCGTGCAGCGCGGCGAGCCGCCGCTGGACGCCCGTGAGATAGTGCCCGAGCGGCAAGATGAGCGGCGCCACCTCGTGCCGCCACAGCACGATCCCGCCGATGGTCAGCTTGATGTGGTTGATGAAGAGGACGAAGCGGGGCATCAGGCTGGTTGGGGGGGAGAGGGCGACGGTGGCCATGTCCGGGGTATAGCGTTAGTGAAAAATAATGGCAAGAACTTCGTCATCGCGAGCGCAGCGCGGCGATCCATCGCGCTCGCACACGCGCCGCCGCCCGCCTCCGGGCACGATGGATTGCCGCGCTGCGCTCGCAATGACGGCCACGCCGGTCTCGCCGGCTCGCGATGACGGCCGGGCCGCGGCGTGCGTCGGGATTCGTCCGATCAGTTCCCCCGCTCGAAGCCGGGACGCGGCACCAGGCTCATCAGCATGTGGGCGAAGCCGCCATCCGTGACGATCTCCTGGCCGTTCACATACGCGGCGCGATCACTCGCCAGGAACAGCGCCACCTGCGCCATGTCCTCGGGAGTGCCGACGCGGCCGACCGGGATGGCGGCGGCGCGGCGTTCCTCGACGCCGGGCACCTGATAAAAGCTCTCGCTCATCGGCGTGCGGACCAGACCCGGGCTCAGCACGTTGCTGCGCACGCCGAGCGGCCCCCACTCCACGGCGAGCTGCCGCGACAGCATGACGACGCCCGCCTTGCTCACGCTGTACGCGCCCGAGAAGCCCTGCGCGTTGCTCGCTGCGATCGAGGCGGTGTGCACGATCGCACCTTTGCCGCGCTCGATCATCGCCTTGCCGAAGGTCTGCGCGCAGAGGAGATAGCCCGTCAGGTTTACCGCGAGCAGAAGATTCCATTCGGCGAGCGGCAGCGTCGCCAGCGGGCCGGGGCGCAGCAGGCCGGCGTTGTTGACCAGCACGTCGCATGGCCCGACGGCGCGCGACGCCTGCTCCGCCGCGGCGATGCTGTCGGGGTCGGCGATGTCGCACGCCACCGCCAAGGCCTTCGCGCCGGTCGAGCGCAGCGCGTCGGCCGCCGCCTCGCAGCTCGCACGGTCCTTGTCGAGCAGCACCACCGACGCTCCGGCCCGCGCCATGCCGGTCGCGACCGCGCGGCCGATGCCGCTGCCCGCGCCGCTGACGACGCAAACCCGGCCCCGGAGGCCCAGCCAGTCGAGGTTGTCTTGCGCCATGGTTTCACCCTTTTCCGGTCGTGCCGGGAGCCTAGCTTGACCCATTCCGGCATGGTAGTCGTCGATCAGCGGCTCGCGAAGAATCGGGCCGGAGCACGCGGCGAAGCCGTACGCAACGAGGGAGGAATTGCCGGAATGGTTGGTCCCACGACCACGCGCCGTCGGGCGCTGCTGGGTGCCGCGTCGGTCGCCGCGTCACCGCTGGCGATGCCCTTCATCCGCAACGCCGCGGCCGCCGAGCCGATCCGCATCGGGCTGCTGCTGGCCAAGCAGGGATCGATCGTCGAGCAGGTGGAATACCTGCAGCAAGGCACCTTCATGGCGCTCGACGACATCAACAAGACGATCCTCGGGCGCCCCGCCGAGATCATCTGGGAGGACGAGCCCTCGCCGCAGGGGGCCGCGCAGAACGCGCAGAAGCTGATCCAGGAGCAGAAGGTCGTCGCCCTGCTCGGCGGTGCGCTGAGCTCCAGCGCGCTCGCCGAGGAGGCGGTCGCCGGACGGCTGAAAATACCGTTCTTTATCAACAACGCCGCCGCCCGCGAGATCACCGGCACGAGCTGCAACCGCTACACCTTCCGGCTCAACCCCCCGGTGCCGGTTCAGGCGCGCGCGATGCTCGACTACCTCAAAGGCATCGGCAAGCGCTGGTACTTCATCACCGCCTCCTACGCCTTCGGCCAGGACATCGCGCGGTCGTTCAAGGATCTCTTGAAGGAGATCGGCGGCACCAA